>NZ_JBNAFN010000019.1:0-96155 GCF_049800695.1 Fluviibacterium sp. S390
CCTAATTCGTGATGATTTCCGGTCCCATGAGCGCTGTTGGGAGGAAGGTCGAGAGGGCCGGGATGTAGGTGACCATGATGAGGAAGACGAAGAGCACGGCCAGGAACGGCAGGGCGGCTCGGACGACGGCCATCATCGGCATTCCGGCGACGCCGGAGGTCACGAAGAGGTTCAGGCCCACCGGCGGGGTGATCATGCCGATCTCCATGTTGACCACCATGATGATGCCCAGGTGGATCGGATCGATGCCCAGCTGGATGGCGATCGGGAAGACCAGCGGCGCGACGATGACCAGCAGGCCCGAGGGCTCCATGAACTGGCCGCCGATCAGCAGGATCACGTTGACCACGATCAGGAAGGTGATCGGGCCCAGGCCCGCGCCCAGCATCGCCTCGGCGATGTGCTGGGGCACCTGTTCGTCGGTCAGCACGTGCTTCAGGATCAGCGCGTTGGCGATGATGAACATCAGCGTGATGGTCAGCTTGCCCGCATCATAGAGCGTGTTGATCGTGTCGCGGTGGAAGAACGCCGTGATCAGCGCCTGCGGCTTGCGCAGCAGCGAGATGTTGCGCGCCCCGTCCTTGGTGGCCAGCGGACCCATGTCGCGATAGACGAAACAGGCCACCAGGAAGGCATAGACCGAGGCCACGGCGGCCGCTTCGGTGGGGGTGAAGATGGCGCCGGTCAGGCCGGGAATGCCGTAGATGCCGATCATGATGATGGCGATCAGCATCAGCCCCCAGAAGGCGTCGCGGAAGGAGTCGCCGACCTCGCTCCAGCCCAGCCAGTCGCCCTTGGGCAGGTTCTTGACCTTGGCGATGACATAGATGGTGATCATCAGCATCAAGCCGGCCATCAGGCCCGGAATGACCCCGGCCAGGAACATCCGCCCGACCGAGACATCCGTGGCCGAGGCATAGACCACCATCACGATGGACGGCGGGATCAGGATGCCCAGGGTGCCGGCGTTACAGATGACCCCGGCGGCGAAGTCCTTGGAATAGCCCACCTTCTGCATCGCCGCGATGACGATGGAACCGATCGCCACAACCGTCGCCGGGGACGATCCCGAGAGTGCGGCGAAGATCATGCAGGCAAACACCCCGGCGATCGCCAGCCCGCCCGGCAGGTGGCCGACGCAGGCGATGGCAAAGCGGATGATCCGCCGCGCCACCCCGCCGGTGGACATGAAGCTTGAGGCCAGGATGAAGAACGGGATCGCCAGCAGCGTGTAGTGCCCGGCCATCGCCTGGTAGAGCGATTGCGCCACCGAGGCCAGCGAGCTGTCGGAATTGAGCAGCAGGAAGATGATCGAGCTGAGGCCCAGCCCCACCGCGATCGGCACGCCGATCAGCAGCAGGCCGATGACCATCAAGAACAGAAGTACGATTTCCATGGGTCAGGTGTCCTTGCCGAAGGGCGTGTCGTGGTGGGTGGCGCTGAGGTCGTCGACCTGGTCCTCGACCTCGTGGCTCACGATCAGGCTCTCATGGGTGCCTTTGATGATGCCGATGGTCACTTCGACCACCCGCACCAGCAGCAGCAGGCAGCCCACGGGCAGGATCAGATAGGGCACCATCCGCGGCAGCTTCTCGTAGGCTTCGCCTTCGTTGAAGATCGGCTCCAGCCAGCGCAGCCAGTCCACCATCGGGATCTGGTCGGTCTCGTACCAGGCCTGGTCGCGGCTATCGGCCAGACCGGTCGGGAACCAGCGCCCGGTGGTCGCGTCCATCCCGGCGAAGGGCGCGTAGTAATCCCAGGCCCCCTTCATCAGCAGGATCGCGTACAGGCAGCAGCACAGCGCCGCGATGATCGCCAGGACGCGCTGTTTCGGCGCCGTCAGCAGGTTGATCACCGCGTCCACGCCCAGGTGGGCGGTGATCCGGAACGCATGCGAGATGCCGAACAGCACCAGCCAGGCGAACAGCACCAGCACCACCTCAAGGCCCCAGATCAGGCTTTCGTTGAATACATAGCGCAGCACCACGTTGATGAAGGTCAGCAGCACCATGATGCCCAGAATGGCGGCGATGACGACTTCTTCGGTGCGGGCGACGACCCGCCCCAACGCGGTCTGCGGTTGATGTCTGGAATGCGCGCTCATCGGCTGCTCCCTCCCCTCAGGAAAAGGCCGCCCGGTCGCGCCGGACGGCCTGTCTGTCTGGTGATCGCGATTACATCGAGGCGTTGATCTGCTGGGCCGCGTCGATCGCATCGGCCCCCACGTCGCCTTCGAACTGGATCCACACCGGCTTCATCGCCTCGACCCAGGCCGCACGCTGCTCGGGCGTCAGTTCGCGGATCACGCCGCCGGCGTCCAGAACCGCCTGGCGGTTGTCGGCATCCACCTGCGCGATGGCCGCGTTGCGGGTCGCGGTGACTTCCTCGACGATGGTCTGCAGCTGGGTGCGCACGTCTTCGGGCAGCCCGTCCCACCAGTCGACCGAGGTCACGACCATATAGTCCAGCAGGCCGTGGTTGGTTTCGGTGATGCCGTCCTGAACTTCAAAGAACTTCTGGCCGTAGATGTTCGACCAGGTGTTCTCCTGGCCATCCACAACGCCGGTCTGCAGGGCGCCGTAAACCTCGGAAAAGGCCATCGGCTGCGGGCTGGCGTCCAGCGCTTCCATCTGTGCCACCAGCACGTCCGACGGCTGCACCCGGAACTTCAGACCGGCCGCATCGGTGGGCAGGATCAGCGGCTTGTTGGCCGAGAACTGCTTGAGACCATTGTGCCAGAAGCCCAGCCCCTGAAGGCCGCGGCGCTGCATCGAACTCAGCATGTCCTGGCCGGTGTCCGACGACTGGAACGCCTCGACAGCCTCCATGTTCTTGAACATGAACGGCAGGTCGAAGATGCGGAACTTCTTGGTGAACTTCTCGAATTTCGACAGCGAGGGCGCGGCCATCTGCACGTCGCCCTGCAGCATCGCCTCGAGAACCTGGTCATCGTTGTAAAGCGTCGAGTTCGGATAGACCTCCATGCAGGCGGTCCCGTTCATCTCGTCGTTCACGCGCTCTTGCAGCAACGAGGCGGCAATCCCCTTGGGATGCTTGTCGGTGTTGGTCACATGGCTGAACTTGATGACAATCTCGCCATCATCGCAGGCCGCCATCGCAGACCCCGCCGCCAGCACAAGACCCATGGCTGTCGCCGCTGCAGTCACAAATTTCATCGATCATCCTCCCGATCAGTCGCTGAAAACAGGACCACACAAAAATGCGCGCCCCCAAATCATCATCACCATTAAAAAGAGTCCGGCAACAAATCATGCGAGGACGCCCGAAATTCGGAAAAGCGCATGAATTTCAGTAAGATAAGGACGGAAACCTTGGGATAGGGCCCCTCATGTGTGCGGATTTCCGCACAGCGCAGCGCGGTGGTGTGCGGATTATCGCGCAATTTTCAAGTCCGGCTATGCTTATGGATAGGGGGCTATGCAAAAGACTTGTTCACGATTCTAATGTGCACGCGATATGTAAGTTAACAGAATTTCGTTCCTGCCCACCGTCCGTTGGAGATTGCAATGACCGTGCCAATCCGCGCATCTGCCGTCCTCCTGGCCCTTTGTCTCGCCACGGGAAGCGCTGCCAACGGAACGTTGCCGGCGCCCTCGGATCCGGTGATCCTGACCATCAGCGGCACCATCCTGCACACCAATGACGGTGACGTGGCGCGTTTCGACCGGGCCATGCTGGCCGGGCTGCCGCGCGTCGAGTTCACCACCGAAACCATCTGGACCGACGAAGCGACGACCTTCAGCGGCGTCCCCTTGCGGGAGGTTCTGGCCCACGTGGGCGCGCAGGGAAGCCATATCCTGGCCATGGCCATCAACGACTACAGCATGGAAATCCCGATGGATGAGTTGGGCGACTATCCGATCGTCGCCGATCTGCTGAACGGCGAACCCATGTCGGTGCGCGACAAGGGTCCGCTGTGGATCGTCTATCCCTATGATCAGGACGATTCGTTTCAGTCCGAGGTGATCTATTCCCGCAGCGTCTGGCAGCTTGGACATATCCAGGTTCTGCCCTGACGGTGTCGCGGGTGTTTTCGGAGGATCCTGCCGGCGCGCCTGCCGACGCCCAGACCGGGCCAAGGCCGCGCACCACCCTTTTGCACTATGCCACCTTCGTGGCGGCGATCGCCACGCTGGCCGGCGTGGTCTGGTTCGTCGCCAGCGATTTCGCGGCCAAGGTGGAAAGCCTTGCCAAGGCGCGGTCCGACAACGTGCAGTGGTCGCTGTCGCAGGTCGAGGTCGAATACCTGATCTTCGACCAGGCCCTGCGCGATGTCGGCGTTGTTGGCGCAGAGGCCCTGCCCCAACTGCGCCAGCATTTCGATATCCTTTACAGCCGCATCGACACCCTGCGCAGCAGCGACCTGTTCCGCGAGGTGCGCGAACAGGATGATTTCCAGCCCGCTCTGGCCGAGACATGGACCACCATCACCGATGCCCTGTCCTATATCGACGGGCCAGACCAGATGCTGCTGGACAATCTGGACACGCTGATCGCCCGGTTCGACGCCATCCACGACGACGTGCGGATGCTGGGGCTGCATGGCATTTCGTTCTTTGCCGAACGGTCGGACGAACGCCGCGAGGGCATCGCCGAAACCCTGAACCGGGTGGCGGCGATCACCCTGATCCTTGTCTTCATCCTGACGCTGATGATTTTCGTGCTGTGGCGGTTCTCGCGGGTGCTGCGCAGTCATGCGGAAGACGCCCGCCTGTCGGCCGACCGCATGTCGGCGGTGGTGACCACGGCGCTGGATGCGGTGGTTGTGTCGGACCACAGCGGCGTCATCCATGAATTCAACGGCGGTGCGGAAGACATCTTCGGCTACACCCGCGACGAGGTTCTGGGCCGCACCATCGAGGATATCCTGGTGCCCCCGCACCTGCGCACGGCCCATATCGAGGGCTTCCGGCGTTATCTGAGCACCGGCGAGCGCCGTGTCATCGGCCAGGGCCGCGTCAAGCTGGAAGCGCGGCGCAAGAATGGCAGCACCTTCCCGGTGGAGCTTTCACTTTCGTCCACCCGCCAACAGGACGGTGCCGAGATCTTCGTGGCCTTCCTGCGCGACATCACCAGCCGGGTCGCCACCGAACAGGCGCTGCGGCAGGCGCGCGATACCGCCATGGCGGGCGAACGCGCCAAGGCCGAACTGCTGGCCGTGATGAGCCACGAAATGCGCACGCCGTTGAACGGCATGCTGGGCACGCTGGAACTGCTGGGTGAAACCGATCTGTCGGCGCGGCAGCAGAAATACCTGTCGGTGGCCAACCGCTCGGGCCAGCTGTTGCTGCATCACGTCAACGACGTGCTGGACGTGGCGCGGCTGGAGTCGGGGAAAATGGGGATCGAGCAGCGCGTGGTGGACCTGTCGGATCTGGTGCGCGAGGTGGTCGAAGGCCAGCAGACCGTGGCCGAGGCCGGGGGCAATGCCATCGAGGTCTCGTTGCCACCGGCGGACAAGTCCCTGGTGCTGAGCGACCCGGTGCGCCTGCGCCAGATCCTGCTGAACCTTGTGGGCAACGCGGTGAAATTCACCCGCAATGGCGTGATCCACATCTCGGTGGATCGGCTGGGCTATGACGACATGGTGGAAATCAGCGTGACGGACACCGGCATAGGCATTGCGCCCGAGGATATCGAGCGCGTGTTCAGTGATTTCGTCACCCTTGATGCCACCTATGATCGGAAGAACACCGGCACCGGACTGGGTCTGGCCATCGCGCGGCGCATGGCCCGTGCCATGAACGGCGACATCGGGGTCGAAAGCGAACCCGGCGAAGGCAGCCTGTTCTGGATCCGCATCCCGATGCCCCCGGCCCCGGCCGACGCCACCGCCGACGAGGACATTCCCGCCCCGGTGGTGCCGCTGCTGCCCGAGGTTACAACCCCGGCGCAACCGGACCACGCACCGTTGCGGGTGCTGGTGGTTGAAGACAACGAGATCAACCGCCTGGTGGTGCGCGAGATGCTGGAAACCGCCGGCCATACGGTGACCGAGGCCATGGATGGGCTGGAAGGTGCCGACGCCGCACGCGACCACAAGTTCGACCTGATACTGATGGACATCTCGATGCCGCATATGGACGGGATCGAGGCGACGCGGCTGATCCGCTCCCGCGATGGCGCCTCGTCTGGCGTGCCGATCGTGGCCCTGACCGCCCATGCGATGCTGGAGGAAATCTCGCGCTTCAAGGCCGCAGGCATGGATCACAGCCTGACCAAGCCGATCTCACGCGAGTCGCTGCAAATCGCGCTGAACCTTGCACGCGGCACCCCGGCCAGCCCCGACATGCCCGAGAAATCCGCGCCCGAGGCCGACACGCCGGTGGATCAGTCCCGGCTGGATACCATGGCGCAGGAGGTCGGTGCCGAGCGTCTGGGCAAGCTGATCGACGCCTTCCTGGCCGAAGCCGACAAGACTGTCGACTGCCTGACCACCACACAGGAGACCGCCCGCGACGATCGCAGCGTACTGGCCACCCTGCACCATCTGGCGGGATCGGCGGCGGTGTTCGGTGCGCGCGACCTGCACGGCTGGCTGGCCGAGATGGAACGTCTGGGCAAATCGGGAAAAACTGGCCGGATGCACGACCGCCTGCCCGAAATTGGCCCGATCTGGGCGCGCACTCGGGCGCAGTTTGCCGAGATCCAGACCGCAGCCAACCCGGATTGATCCCGTGCCGGGGCGTGGCTTCGATGCCCGGTTTCGCCCCGATGCAGTGCCGCCCTGCCCCGGGCAACTTGAAATTGTTTGCAGAACCCGTCCAATTGCCGGAATGTCAGGACAAGATCCCGGCCCCTCGGGTGACATGGAGCATGGATATTGGAAGTTCTCATTGCCGACGATCATGATCTGGTGCGCGAAACCCTGGCGGCCTTTCTGACCGGCCAGGGCGGGATCGAGGTCGAGACCGTCGAAAACCTGGACCTGGCCTGCGACCGGATCAAGGCGAACGGCAGTTTCGACCTGGTGCTGCTGGACTATACCATGCCCGGCATGAACGGCCTTGAGGGGCTGCGCCGCGCCATGGAAATGAACGACGGCAAGCCGGTGGCGATCATGTCCGGCACCGCACCGAAATCCGTCGCGCAAGAGGCGCTGGATGCCGGCGCTGTGGGCTTTCTGCCCAAGACCCTGCCCGCCAAGTCGCTGGTCAACGCCATCCGCTTCATGGCAGCCGGCGAAACCTATGTGCCCGTCGCCTTCATGACCGCCGAGGAAGAGGTCGAGGAAAACCCTGTCGCCAAGAAGCTGAGCGAACGCGAGATGCAGGTGCTGGGCGGCCTTTGCCGGGGCATGTCGAACAAGGAAATCGCACGCGAGCTGGACCTGCAGGAGGTCACCATCAAGCTGCACGTCAAGACGCTGACCAACAAGCTGGAGGCGCGCAATCGCACCCATGCGGCGATGATTGCCAAGGAAGCCGGGCTGTTCTGAGCCCGCTTGCGCCTTGTTCCTGCGCCGCAGCATCGCCATATACCGCAGCAGCAACTTCGGAGACGGCATGAGCGACAACGAATTCCCCGGCTGGCACGGAACCACCATCATCGGCGTCCGCAAGGGCGGCAAGGTGGTGATCGCCGGCGACGGGCAGGTATCCCTGGGCAACACGGTCATCAAGGGTACGGCGCGCAAGGTCCGTCGGCTCAGCCCCGGCGGCTTCGACGTGGTGGCGGGCTTTGCAGGCTCGACCGCCGACGCCTTCACCCTGCTGGAACGCCTTGAGACCAAGCTGGAAGCCACCCCCGGCCAACTGGCCCGCGCCAGTGTCGAGCTGGCCAAGGACTGGCGCACCGACAAGTACCTGCAAAAGCTGGAAGCGATGCTGATCGTCACTGACGGCCGCGAACTGCTGGTCATCACCGGGGCGGGCGACGTGCTGGAGCCGGAACATGACGTGACCGCCATCGGCTCGGGCGGGAACTATGCCCTGGCAGCGGCACGCGGGTTGATGGAATCCGATCTGGACGCCGAAGAGGTCGCCCGCAAGGCCATGGCCATCGCCGCCGATATCTGCGTGTTCACCAATGGCAAGCTGACGGTCGAAACCATCGGCTAGACCCGCACCGGCGTTTCACCGCGTCGGGCACTGGCGGCGAATCCCATCGCAAGAAGTGCCGTGTTCGCCAGAAAGATCAGCGAATACAACGGCATCTGTCGAACCATCGGAACACCGGCATCGATCAGCGCGCCGGTGACCACCGGGCCAATGGCCGTGCCCAACACCAGCGCCGAGGCTGCCCCGGCGCGGATCGACCCCATGTGGCGCGTGCCGTAGAACTCGGCCCAGAAGGCGCTTGAAACCGTCATGAAGCCGCCTATCGTTGCGGACAGCAACATCAAGCCCACCGCCGTCATACCCAGCCCCGAGCTGACGCCCAGCACCGCGAACCCGGCCGCCATCGGCAGTTGAAACAGCGTCATCAGACGACGCGCGCCCAGCCGGTCGATCAGGATACCCGACCCGATGACCGCGCTGACCGATACCAGCGTGGCCAGTGGAAACAGCGTCACCAGTTGCGCATGGGCCAACCCCTTGGCCTGCGCCACATGCACCTGGTGGAAGTAGAAAGCGGTCATGAAAATCGCCGGGCTCATGATGCTGGGCAGGGCGCACCAGAACAGCGGATGACGCAGGGCCTGCGCGCGGGTCCAGTCCCGTCCGGCCATGCCCGGCGTATGGGTGGCATCCGACAGGCTTTGCGGGGTGCGCTCGCGCCGCAGCAGGAAAAACAGCAGCGGGATCGCCAGCAGGGCCAGCCCGGCGGCCAGCACCCAGAGCATGCGCCACGACAGCACCGGCTTCAGCGCCACGAACCCCACCGGCAACAGGGCTTCCGCCGCAGCAACCCCCAGCGTGGCAAAGGCCAGCGCCTTGCCCCGGTTCGAGGCGAACCACCGCGCCATGGCGATACTGGCCAGGTTGGTGGACATGCCCTGACCGAAGAACCGCAGCCCCAGGATGACGATCACCAGCATCGCCGGGGAGGCCACAGTCGCCATCCCCAGACAGGACGCCGCCATGCCCAGCACGATCAGCGCGCCAAGGCTGCGCACCCGCATCCGGTCGGCCCAGCCCCCGGCCCAGATCATCGCCAGCGCCGACAACAGCGTGCCCGCACTGTAAAGCGCGCCCCAACCGGCGTGGCTGAGCCCGAATTCGGCCTGCAATTCCGCCGCGAAGACCGAGATGAAGAAAGTCTGACCATAGCCCGACCCGAACGCGATCAGGAACCCGGCGCTGAGCCAAGGGGCATTGGACCGCAGAAAGCGGGGGTCGGGCATTTGCATGGACGGGGGCTCGGGCTTGGGGGCAGGCGTGCGGTCAGACTATCCGGTCTGACCAGCCCTGCAAAGACCCGCCCAGCTACAACACGTAGCGGCTGAGATCGGCGGATCTTGCCAGATCCCCCAAATGCCTCTCGACGAAGGCGGCGTTGATCTCGACCTGATCACCGGAGCGGTCCGGCGCGGTGAAGCTGAGGTCTTCGAACACCCGTTCCAGAATGGTGTAGAGCCGCCGTGCGCCAATGTTTTCAACACTTTGATTGACCTCGGCGGCAATGCGCGCCAGCGCGGCGATGCCGTCTTCGGTAAACTCGACGACGACTTCCTCGGTGGCCATCAGCGCCCGGTATTGCAGGGTCAGGGCGTTGTCGGTTTCGGTCAGGATGCGCACGAAATCGCCTTCGGTCAGCGCCCGCAGCTCGACCCGGATCGGCAGACGGCCCTGAAGTTCGGGCAGAAGGTCCGAGGGTTTGGCGATGTGGAAGGCGCCCGAGGCGATGAACAGAATGTGATCGGTTTTCACGGTGCCGTGCTTGGTGGACACGGTGGTGCCTTCGATCAGGGGCAGCAGATCGCGCTGCACGCCTTCGCGGCTGACGTCGCCGCCGCGCACGTCCTGCCGGGCGCAGACCTTGTCGATCTCGTCCAGGAAGACGATGCCGTTTTCCTGCACCGATTCCAGCGCGGCCTTGGTGACCACCTCGTCATCCAGCAGCTTGTCGGCCTCTTCCGAGATCAGAACCTCGTAGCTGTCGCCCACGGTCAGTTTGCGTTTCACGGTGCGCCCGCCAAAGGCCTTGCCGAAAATATCCCCGATGTTCATCATTCCCGCGCCGCCCATGCCCGGCTGACCGGGAATTTCCATGGTCGGGAAGGGGCTTGAGGTGTCGGTGACCTCCAGTTCGATCTCGTGACCGTCCAGATCGCCCCGGTGCAGTTTTTCACGGAACTTTTCGCGGGTTCCCTCGCGGGCATCTTTGCCCGCGATGGCCTCGATGACCCGATCCTCGGCGGCCTGTTGCGCCTTGGCTTTCACATCCTCGCGCATCTGTTCGCGAGTCTGGATGATGGCCGCATCCACCAGATCGCGGATGATCTGCTCCACATCGCGGCCCACATAGCCCACTTCGGTGAACTTGGTGGCCTCGACCTTCAGGAACGGTGCCTTGGCCAGTTTCGCCAGCCGCCGCGAGATCTCGGTCTTGCCGACGCCGGTCGGGCCGATCATCAGGATGTTCTTGGGATAGACCTCGTCGCGCAGGTCATCGGGCAGTTGCTTGCGGCGCCAGCGGTTGCGCAGGGCAACGGCGACGGCGCGCTTGGCATCGGCCTGGCCGATGATGAAACGGTCAAGCTCGGAAACGATCTCGCGCGGGGTCAGGGTGGTCATGGTCCGTCCTTTCGTTGCAGGCGATGTATGGTGCCTGCGGCCCGGTGCCAAGGGGCGCGTGGCAATCAGCGCTGCCGCTTGAGATAGACGTAGTAGGCGCCGTCGCCGCCGTGACGCAGATGCGCGGGGATCACCTGAAGCACCATCGCCGACAGGTTCTGCCCATGCAGCCAATGCGGCACCTGATGGCGCAGCACGCCGCGCGGCACCGGCATGGCATAGCCTTCGTCGCGATCCTTGCCCTTGCCGGTGATGATCAGGACAAGGCGGCGATGCTTGTGATAACTGTCTGCAATGAAACGCAAAAGGGCAGGGTGTGCCTGCGCCAGTGTCATCCCGTGCAGGTCCAGCCGACCTTCGGGGCGCAGCTTGCCGCGCCGGATCTTGCCCATGGTGCGGGCGTCCACGCGGCTGGGCATCTGCTTGAGATGCTCGGCGATGCCCGGCGCGGCCGCGTGATGCACCGGGTTCGGCGCCGGGGCGCGGCTGCCGATGCGGAAGGTGGGAAGATTTGGGGTGAAGCTGGCCTTGGGCGCCGGGGCCGACACGTCCTTGGCGCGGGGGTCGGGCATCGGCGAGGCCGAGCCCAGAAGATCGCCCAGATTGGCCTTTTCGGGTTTCAGGGGCGCAACGCTTTGCGCCACCTGAGACCAGAGTTCGCGATCTTCGTCAGACAGCGAGGAACGACGGCGACGGCGGGCCATGGCAGAACGCTCCCAACCGGTACGGGATTATTCGCCGGTGGCGACAAGCTGCCAGTTGGGATCGTCGGTGCCCATGACGCGGGCGAAGGTCCAGATATCGCGCTGGCGCTTGATCTCGTTCGGATCGCCCTCGACGATCTCGCCCGACAGGTTGCGCACGACCGAAGTCAGCTCGCCCACGAAACGTACCGTCAGTTCGCCTTCCGAGGTTGCCGGGTCGAAGGCGGCGGTCACCAGCTTGACCTCGCGCAGGCCGACGAAATTGGCGTCGATGGACAGGCCCTGTTCCTCTCGCGCGGCGATCACCTCGGCGAAACTTTCGCGCACGTCCTCGGCCAGGAAGGGGTCGATCTCGGCCAGATCGCCTTTTTCAAAGGCCATCAGGATCATTTCATAGGCGCCGCGTGCGCCCTGCAGGAACTCGCCCACCAGGAAGCTGCTGTCGATCCGCTTCATTTCCGCCAGCGCTTGCGCGGCGGGGCTGTCGGGATCCACATGATCGACGATGTCGTGATCCGGGCCCCCCTCGATCACTTCCAGATCGGGCCGCGACCTGTCATCGGACTTGGCGCCCGCAGACGTCAGGGGAGGTTTTTCGAAACCCTCACGGGTACCCAACACGCCTTTGAGCCGCAGGACCAGGAATACGGCGATCCCGGCAAGCACGAGGAGTTGGATAATTGACGAGCTCATGGAGACCTCTCAGGGCAATGGGATAGCAGAACGGGCATGAGTTTCTTATGTAGGTGACAGCATATCACAAGTCCACCAACTGGCCGGACGCAAAAACGCGAGAATTCACATGTGGCTACTGTTCGCCTTCATCGCCATCCCCCTGATCGAGATCGGCCTGTTCATTCAGGTCGGCGGCTGGCTGGGTCTGTGGCCCACGCTGGCGATCGTTGTCGGCACCGCCATCGCCGGCACCGCCCTTGTGCGCAGCCAGGGTGTGTCCGCATTGGGACAAATCCAGCGTTCCTTCGAGCAGATGGACGATCCCACCGGTCCTTTGGCACATGGAGCGATGATCCTGCTGTCCGGGATATTGCTGCTGACGCCGGGGTTTTTCACCGATGCGGTGGGCTTTGCCCTGCTGGTGCCGGCGGTGCGCGAACGCGTGTTTACCTACCTGCGCAGCCGGATGCGTGTGACCACGTTTTCCACCGGTCCGGCCCAGAACAGCGGCCCCATGTCGCGGGGCGGGCCGGGCAACGGGGTCATCGACGGCGAGTTCTACGAGGTCGACCCCGACGAAATCGAACCGCGCCCGGGCACCCGGCCTTCGAAGTGGACCCAGGACTGACCCCGCCAGGCCCGCGCACGGCTTGTGACGCCGGGGTCTAGCTGATACGCCCACGGCAAAATGACATCTATCTTCGGAGAAAACGATGAACGACGACGCCCCCGCACCCAATGGCGCTGCCCAGCAGACCCCGGTGAAGATGCAGGTCCTGGCCCAGTACATCCGGGACATGTCCTTTGAAAACATCGTGGCCCAGAAAGGCATCAACGGCGACGTGAAGCCGGACGTGCAGGTGCAGGTCAACCTGGATGCCAAGAAGCGCCCGGTGGACAACCAGTACGAAGTGCTGACCAAATTCACCGTCACCTCGAAAAACAAGGACGACCAGTCGGTTCTGTTCGCGCTTGAGCTGGAATACGGCGGCGTTTTCCACATCGAGGGCGTGCCCGAGCAGCAGCTGCACCCCTTCCTGCTGATCGAATGCCCGCGGATGCTGTTTCCCTATGTGCGCCGCATCGTGTCGGACGTGACCCGTGACGGGGGCTTCCCGCCGCTGAACCTGGACAACGTCGATTTCGTGGCGATCTACCGTCAGGAACTGGCGCGCCGCGCCCAGGCCGAAGCCGAGGCCGCCCCGGCCACGCCGCAGGCCTGATCTAGTCCTTTGTCTCGGCGGCGGGCAGGTACCGCCGCCAGACCGCATCGTCGCCAAGGGCTTCGATGAACACCGAATGCGCTTGGGCTTCGGCCCCGGACAGGCGCGCGGGCAGGGGGTTGGGGCGCGGACGCGGACGCCAGTCTTCGCCGCCGCGCCGATCCGCACCGCCCCGGTTCTGCGCCAGCATGAACCCCGGCTGACGCCCCCCGATCAATTCCAGATAGACCTCGGCCAGAATTTCGCTGTCCAGCAGTGCGCCGTGCTTTTCGCGCGCCGAATTGTCGATCCCGAAGCGGCGGCACAGCGCATCCAGCGAGGCAGGCGAGCCCGGAAACTTCTTGCGCGCGATGGCCAGCGTGTCCAGCGCCTGCGACATGGGCAGGGTGCGCAGCCCGGCCCAGCCCAGCTCGGCGTTCAGGAATTTCATGTCGAACGAGGCGTTGTGGATGACCAGCGTGGCCTCCTGCACGAAGTCGAGAAATTCCTGTCCGACCCGTTCGAACACCGGCTTGTCGGCCAGGAATTCTTCACTGATTCCATGCACTTCGAAAGCATCTTTGGGCATGTCACGCTTGGGGTTGATGTATTGGTGATACACCCGCCCGGTCGGCATGTGGTTGAGCAGTTCGACACAGCCGATTTCGACCAGGCGATGGCCTTCCGAAGGCTCGAAGCCAGTGGTTTCGGTGTCCAGAACGATCTCACGCATGGCGGTGCCCAATCTCCTGTAAAATCCGGTCCACATCCTCCTGCGCCTGCGCAAGGCTGGTGGAGCGAATAATGTAGTCCGCCCGTGCGCGCTTGTCCGCATCGGGCATCTGTTTGGCCAGAATGGCCTCGAACTGCGCCTCGGTCATGGTGCCGCGCGCCAGCACGCGGTCGCGCTGAACCGATGCGGGGGCCGAGACGACGGCCACTGCATCCATTTGCGCCTGGGTGCCGTTTTCGAACAGCAGCGGAATGTCGTAGACGGTGACCGGCGCGCTGCTGCGTGCGGCAAAGGCTGCGCGGTCGGCGGCCACAAGCGGATGCACGACCTTTTCGATACGGGCCAGCGCCGTGGGGTCGGCATCGATCCACGCCTTCAGCGCCGGGCGCGAGACCGCACCATCCACCACCGCCTCGGGATGCAGGGCCGCCAGGGGGGCCACCGCCGCGCCACCGGGCGCATACAGCCGATGCACCGCCGCATCCGCGTCCCAGACGTCACAGCCGGCATCGGCGAACATCTTCGCTGCCGTCGACTTGCCCATGCCGATCGATCCTGTCAGCCCCAGCCGAAACGCGCTCACGGTGCCAGAACCACGTCCCGCAGGGCGTCATCCACCAACGGGTTGGTCCCGAACCAGGCGTTGAAGCCCGGAACCGCCTGATGCAACAGCATCCCCAGCCCGTCGACAGTTTGCAGCCCGTGCTTGCGCGCCTCCTTCAAAAACGGTGTGTCCAACGGCACATAGACGATATCGGTCGCCAGAGCGCCCTTGGCGGCCCCGGCCAGAGACAGGGTGAAGGGGGGTTGTCCCTCCATCCCCAGCGAGGTCGTGTTGACCAGCGTATTGGCGCCCGCGGCGGCGGTTTCGGCCCGCTCCCAGTGGATGACGGTGACCTTGTCCCCGAAATGTTGGGCCAGCACCTCGGCCCGTGCGCGTGTGCGATTGGTCAACCGGATCTCGGGCACCCCTGCGGTCAGCAGCCCGTCAATAACCCCGCGCGCCGCGCCGCCAGCACCAAAAACTGCCGCTGGGCCGGCTTCGGGCCGCCAGTCGGGCGCATTCTGCTTCAAATTGGCGATGAACCCGTAGCCATCGGTATTGTCGGCATGGATCTTGCCATCCTTGAACACCAGCGTGTTGGCCGCGCCCACCCGCGCCGCCCGGTCGCTGACTTCATCGGCCAGCGCCAGCGCCGCTTCCTTGTGCGGCAGGGTGACATTGCAGCCGACGAAACCCGCTTTGGGCAATGTGCGCAGTACGGTTTCCAGATCCTCTGGCGCCACGCCCATCGGCACGTAGTGCCCGCTGATGCCGAGGAAATTCAGCCAGTAGCCATGCACGCGCGGCGACTTGGAATGCCCGATCGGCCAGCCGATGACACCCGCCAGGGGGATAGGGTCCGCACTCATCCTTCGATATCTCCTCGCAGGGTCAGGGTGTTCAGAAGCTCCAGCAGCGGCAGCCCCAGAACGTTGAAATAATCGCCCTGGATCCGGGAAAACAAGCGCACGCCTTCTTCTTCCAGCTTGTAGCCACCGACCGAATCACCCAGCCCCGGCCAGTTCCGATCCAGATAGCCCGCAAGGTAATCGTCCGAGAAGTCGCGCATGGTCAGCCGAACCATGCCGATGTGTCGCCAGATCGGCTGATTGTCGCGCACCAGCACTGCCGCCGACAGCAACCGATGGGTCTTGCCGCGCAGCTGGAGGAGTTGTTCGGCCGCAGTCTTGCGGTCGTTCGGCTTTCCAAGGACGCGACCGTCGAAATCCAGCACCTGATCGCTGCCCAGCACCAGCGCGCCGGGTCGTTTGTCACTGATCTTGCGCGCCTTCATTTCCGCCAGAAGATCGGCGATATCTCGGGGGGGGGCGCCCTCGGCTTCCATTGACGCGCGGATCGCACCTTCGTCCAGCCGGGGCTTTTCAACCTCGAAGTCCAGTCCCGCCGCGGCCAGCATCGCCTGGCGCGTCGCCGAACCGGAAGCCAGTACAAATTTCTGCATCTTGTGGATAACTCTGTGTGGGACTCTGCGGAGGGGCGGTGCATGGCGTCGGGACGAACCGGGACAGTTTCGGCAACCTCTCGCGCGGGGGGGATAAAGTCAAATCCACACCCACAGTCATCCACGGTAGACAAGTTTTCCCATGACGATAGGTCAGCTTCGGTGACTCAGATACTATCCGCAAACTTATCCACAGGTTGCGTTTTAGCATCACCCTACAGGTTGTTGTTTTTAAATATATTTTAGTTATCGACAGGACCAGAGATGGTTTCCGGACAGATTCTATTCACATGGAACAATCCTGTTGATAAACCCTTAATCCCCAATATCCCCTGTACTACCTACAACATCATCTTTTCTTTTCTCTTTCTTTATTGTTTTGAAGTGCTGCCAACCGAGGGAACGAAAATGTCCGATCTGCTTGTCAACCTGTATCCGTGGACGAAATCCTTGCATGTGATCTCGGTGATCTCCTGGATGGCGGGTCTGTTCTATATGCCACGCCTTTTTGTCTATCACGTGGAGCGGGTGAGTGCGGCAGGGCCCGAGACGGTTGAAATCTTCCAGACCATGGAACGCAAGCTGCTGCGCTTCATCATGAACCCGGCCATGGTCGCCACTTGGATCTTCGGTCTGGCTTTGGTGTTCACGCCGGGGATCGTCGACTGGGGCGCGTTCTGGCCCTACACCAAGGGTGCGGCCATCATTGCAATGACCTGGTTCCACCACTGGTGCGGATACCGCCGGAAAGACTTTCTGGCGGGCAAGAACACGCGCACGGGCCGCGATTTCCGGCTGATGAACGAGGTTCCGACGGTCCTGATGATCGTCATCGTCGTATCGGTGATCGCCCGCCCGTTCTGACGACAATCCGGTCTCGTTGACTTCGAATTGCGAAAGTCTATATACGGATTATAGCGGGCGTCCGTCCGTTATTTTCCGACTGCCGCAAGTTGAGCTGAACCGTGATCCCGGATCACGAGCGCCGGAGCGCATTGTATGAATATTGCCGTTTCCCAGGACCGGGTGAATCTCTCGGACCTCAAAGCAAAAAGCCCCACCGATCTGCTGGCGATGGCCGAGGAACTCGAAATCGAGAACGCCTCGACCATGCGCAAGGGCGAGATGATGTTCCAGATCCTGCGCGAACGCGCGGAGGATGGCTGGGAGATATCTGGCGATGGTGTTCTTGAAGTACTGCAGGACGGCTTTGGCTTCCTGAGATCGCCCGAGGCCAACTATCTGCCGGGTCCCGATGACATCTACGTCTCTCCCGACATGATCCGCCAATGGTCGCTGCGCACCGGCGACACCATAGAAGGCGTCATCCAGTCGCCGCGGGACAATGAACGCTATTTCGCGCTGACCAAGGTCACGAAGATCAACTTCGAAGCGCCCGAGCGCGCGCGTCACAAGATCGCCTTCGACAACCTGACGCCGCTGTACCCGGACGAACGCCTGAACATGGAGATCGAGGATCCCACCATCAAGGATCGATCTGCACGGATCATCGATCTGGTGGCCCCGATCGGGAAAGGCCAGCGCTCGCTCATCGTCGCGCCGCCACGGACCGGTAAGACGGTTCTGTTGCAGAACATCGCCGCGTCGATCGCCCGCAATCACCCTGAGTGCTATCTGATCGTCCTGCTGATCGACGAGCGGCCGGAAGAAGTGACCGACATGCAGCGCTCGGTGAAGGGCGAGGTCGTCTCCTCGACCTTTGACGAGCCTGCCTCGCGCCACGTCGGTGTGTCCGAGATGGTCATCGAAAAGGCCAAACGCCTGGTCGAGCACAAGCGCGACGTGGTGATCCTGCTGGATTCGATCACCCGCCTGGGCCGCGCCTACAACACCACTGTGCCGTCCTCAGGCAAGGTCCTGACCGGCGGTGTGGATGCCAATGCCCTGCAGCGGCCCAAGCGCTTCTTCGGCGCCGCACGGAACATCGAGGAAGGCGGGTCGCTGACCATCATCGCGACCGCGCTGATCGATACCGGATCGCGCATGGACGAGGTCATTTTCGAGGAATTCAAAGGCACCGGTAACTCGGAAATTGTTCTTGACAGGAAAGTCGCCGACAAGCGCGTCTTCCCGGCAATGGACATTCTCAAGTCCGGAACCCGGAAAGAGGATCTGCTGGTCGACAAGATCAACCTGCAGAAAACCTATGTCCTGCGCCGTATCCTGAACCCGATGGGCACCACCGATGCCATCGAGTTCCTGATCTCCAAGCTCAAACAAACCAAGTCGAATTCAGAGTTCTTTGACTCCATGAACTCTTGATATTGTGTAGGTTTGCGCAATGGACACCATATATGCCCTTGCCACGGCACAGGGCAAAGCGGGTGTCGCGGTTGTCCGGGTATCGGGGCCGCACGCCCATGATGCAGTAAAGGCCCTTTGCGGTCGTGTGCCGGATCCCCGGCGCGCAACGCTGTGCGACCTGCGCGATGCCGATGGCGGCCTGATTGATTCCGCCCTGATCCTGACATTTGCCAAAGGCGCATCGTTCACTGGGGAGACATCTGCCGAGTTTCAGGTGCATGGCTCCCGCGCGACGGTTGCAGCCCTGTTGCAAGTGCTGTCGCATCTTCCGGGTCTGCGGCTGGCCGAGCCGGGAGAATTCACCCGCCGCGCACTGGAAAACGGGCAACTTGATCTTACCGAGGTCGAAGGTCTGGCCGACCTGATCGACGCCGAAACCGAAGCTCAGCGAAAACAAGCGTTGCGCGTTCTATCCGGGGCTTTGGGTCAAAAGACGGAAAGCTGGCGGCAAGACTTGATCCGGGCCATGGCGCTTTTGGAAGTCACCATCGACTTTGCCGACGAAGAGGTGCCAGTGGATGTGACGCCGGAAGTCACGGCGTTGTTGCGGGACGTGACCGAAAGCCTTTCTCGTGAAATCTCCGGATTCCAGGCGGCCGAACGTATCCGCGACGGGTTCGAGGTTGCCATCGTTGGTCCGCCCAACATCGGCAAGTCCACACTTCTGAACACGCTTGCGGGCCGGGATGCTGCGATCACTTCGGATATTGCTGGCACCACGCGTGATGTGATCGAAGTGCGCATGGATGTGGGTGGTCTGCCTGTAACGTTCCTTGATACCGCCGGATTGCGCGAAACCGAAGACGTGGTCGAGGGGTTGGGGATCGAACGCGCGGTGTCGCGTGCCAACCAGGCAGACCTGCGCATCGTGCTGACGGACGGCGCAGTTCCATTTGGGGTATCGATCGGCACGGACGATCTTGTGTTGCTCGGCAAATCCGATCTTGTGGCAAAAAGCGGTCAGGGAATCTCTGGCAAGACGGGGGAAGGCGTCTCGGCCTTGTTGTCCCATGTGCAGGAGCGTCTGCAGGCGCGCGCAAGCACTGCTGGCTTGGCCGTGCAAGAACGCCACCGTCAAGCCATGACTCGCGCGCGTGAGGTTTTGGAATCGGCACTCGATGCGCTAGAGATGGGCCACCGCCCGACCGAACTGGCCGTCGAGGATATCCGGCGCGCGGTCGTGACACTGGATGCTCTGGTTGGTCGCATTGATGTAGAGAATGTGCTGGATGAGATCTTCAGCAGTTTCTGTCTGGGGAAATGACGATGTTTCACGTGAAACATGACAGCTTCGACGTGGTGGTGGTTGGTGGTGGGCACGCGGGTTGCGAGGCTGCTCATGCCGCAGCGCGCCTGGGTGTTCGTGTTGCCCTGGTAACCTTGGATACCAGCAAAATCGGCGTGATGTCCTGCAACCCAGCCATTGGCGGGCTTGGGAAGGGTCATCTGGTCCGCGAAATCGATGCCATGGATGGCATCATGAGCCCAGTGGCCGACAAGGCCGGGATCCAGTTTCGGCTTTTGAACCGCCGCAAGGGTCCTGCAGTTCAGGGACCAAGAGCACAGTCGGATCGCAAGATCTATCGTGACACCATGCAAAGGATGCTGGCTGCGGTACCAAATCTGTCGGTTATCGGTGCGGAAGTCACTGACATTGCGGTTGATGCGGGCCAAGTGACAGGTGCGGTGCTTGGCGATGGGAGCATTGTCCCGTCAAAAGCCGTTGTCATTACCACCGGCACCTTTCTTCGGGGTGTTGTGCATATTGGCGATACTTCCTATCCGGCTGGCCGTATGGGCGAGGACCCCTCCAACAAGTTGGCAGCCCGGTTTGCCGATATGGGTCTACCACTGGGCCGGTTGAAAACCGGGACACCACCGCGATTGGACGGGCGCACAATCAATTGGGCGGTCCTAGAGGATCAGCCCGGCGATGATGACCCCACGTTCTTCTCGTTTCTGACGAAATCGACCCATACGCGACAGGTCAGCTGCGGAATTACGCACACAAACACGCGCACACACGAGATCATCGAGAAAAACCTCAGCCGGTCTGCGATGTACGGCGGCCATATCGAAGGGGTGGGTCCCCGATACTGCCCCTCGATCGAGGACAAGGTGGTCCGCTTCGCTGATAAGGACAGCCACCAGGTATTTCTTGAGCCGGAAGGGCTGGACGATCCCACAGTCTATCCGAATGGCATTTCGACCTCCTTGCCCGAAGATGTTCAAAGGGCTTACGTTCGCTCGATTGTCGGTCTTGAGAGCGTCCAAATCCTGCAACCCGGCTATGCCATAGAATATGATTACGTTGATCCCAGGGCGTTGAACCTGAACCTTGAATTGCGGGAGCAACCGGGACTCTATCTGGCGGGTCAGATCAATGGCACGACCGGGTATGAAGAGGCGGCGGCACAAGGCCTAGTGGCTGGTCTGAACGCGGCCCGACATGCTGTGGGGGAAGAGGGCGTGACCTTCCAGCGCTCCAACTCGTACATCGGCGTTATGATCGACGATCTGACAACCAGAGGCGTCGCAGAACCGTATCGCATGTTCACGTCGCGGGCGGAATTCCGTTTGTCCCTGCGAGCCGACAATGCGGATCAGCGTCTAACTCCAATGGGTTTGGGCCTTGGGTGTGTTGGAGAGACGCGGAAGGCAGCGTTCCAGCAAAAGATGGATGCCCTGGAAGCTGGGCGCAAAGCCCTTGAGTCTGAAGACTGGACCCCGCGTGAAATCACATCGGCGGGCATCAAGGTTGCGGCTGATGGCGGTCGTCGGACCAGTTGGGATCTTCTGTCCTTTCCGAACGCTTCTTTTGACAACATCCTTGAGCTGAACCCAACCCACGAGGGCATGGACCCGGAAGTTCAGGTTCAGCTTTGGCGAGATGCGCTCTATTCGAAGTATCTGGACCGTCAAGCGCGGGATGTGGCGCTGTTGAAACGGGATGAAGCGGTGAAAATCCCGACCGACTTCGACTATGACGGAATTTCCGGCCTTTCAAACGAGTTGAAAACAAAACTCAACAAGAGCCGCCCGGCGTCCATGGCGCAAGCGGCGCGTCTGGAGGGGATGACTCCGGCAGCCTTGTCGCTGTTGTTGGTTCGGTTGCGTCCGGCGCGGCAGGAGAAACGGGCGTGACTCACAGCCTCCCGGGTCTCGATGTTTCACGTGAAACACTTGAGAAGCTGTCCGCCTATGCGGATTTGGTGAGGAAATGGACGCGAAAGATCAATCTCGTGTCACAGAAATCACTGATTCTGCTGTGGGACCGCCATATTGTCGACTCTGCCCAGGTCTTTTCTGCCGTTGCCCCCACGGGGGGGAGTTGGGTTGATTTGGGGAGTGGTGGTGGGTTTCCGGGCGCTGTGGTGGCAATCTTGGCGCAAGAACTCACACCTGACCTAGTTTTGACCTGCATCGAAAGCGACCAACGCAAGGCAGCCTTCCTGCGCACTGTTTCACGTGAAACATCAACGCCCTTCTCGGTGCTGGATGCGCGCATCGAGGCTGTCCCCCCACAGGACGCTCAGTATCTCAGTGCCCGTGCCCTGGCCCCCCTGACAGATCTGTTGGGGTTTGCAGAACGGCATCTTGCAAATGATGGTACCGCCATATTTCCAAAAGGCGCACGCCATGCAGAAGAACTGGCAGAGGCCCGAAAGCACTGGGAGTTCGACGTGCAAGAGATTACCAGTTTGACAGATGCCCAAGCAGTTTTGTTCAAGATCGGAGCCCCGAGACGTGTCTGAATTCTCCACACCGCGCATCATCGCTATTGCCAACCAGAAGGGCGGGGTTGGCAAGACAACCACGACGATCAACCTCGCTTCGGCGCTGGAAAAGCGGGGATTTTCCAGCCTCGTTATTGATATTGACCCACAGGGCAACGCCTCCACCGGCCTGGGTGTGGAAGTGGGTGAGCGTAGGAAAAGCACCTATGACCTTCTGATCGACGGCGCACCTCTGGGTGAAGTCCTGTGTGCAACGTCGATCGACAACATCCTGATTGCGCCGGCCACAACTGATCTGAGTTCTGCCGATATCGAGTTGGTGGCGAACGAGCGCCGCAGCTTTATCCTGCGCGACATACTGCGTAGCCCGGTGATGGCCGAGCTTGGCGTCGACTATGTCCTGATTGACTGCCCGCCATCGCTGAACCTTCTGACCGTCAATGCCATGGTCGCGTCTGATTCCATCCTGATCCCGCTGCAAAGTGAATTTTTTGCGCTGGAGGGGTTGTCCCAGTTGATGTTGACCATCCGGGAAGTGCGCCAGACCGCAAATCCCAATCTGCGGATCGAAGGTGTGTTGCTGACGATGCACGATCAGCGCAATCGTCTGGCGCAGCAGGTCGAGATCGACGCCCGCGAAACGCTGGGCGAACTGGTGTTCAAGACCATCGTCCCGCGCAACGTGCGGGTAAGCGAAGCGCCGTCGCATGCAGTGCCGGTTCTGGACTATGACCCGAAATCGAAGGGCGCGCTTGCATATGGGGACTTGGCAGACGAGCTTATTGCGCGCTATCACAGCATATCGGCATAAAACAATAAGGCAGGGCTAGATATGGGTGGAGAGAAACGCGGATTGGGCCGGGGTCTGTCGGCCTTGATGGCGGATGTTGCCCCGATCGAGGCCAATGAGAGCATCGCGCCGCGTGGTGAACTGGTGGTGCCCATTGAAGACATTGCTCCGAACCCGGATCAGCCGCGGCGTCGGTTCGGGGATCAGGATCTGACCGATCTGGCCAATTCGATCCGGGAAAAGGGCGTGATTCAGCCCCTGATCGTGCGGAAATGGCCGAACGGGGACGCCAAGTATCAGATTGTTGCCGGGGAGCGTCGCTGGCGCGCCTCGCAAATGGCGCAACTGCACGAGCTTCCGGTTCTGGTGCGGGACTTCTCGGACACCGAGGTTCTGGAAGTCGCAATCATCGAGAACATTCAGCGGGCCGATCTGAACCCCGTGGAAGAGGCCGCCGGCTATCGTCAGTTGATGGACAAGTTCGGCCACACACAGGAAAAAATGGCCGAGGCCCTGGGCAAGAGCCGCAGCCACATTGCCAACCTTCTGCGACTGCTGAACCTGCCCGCCGAAGTGCAGGCGTTCCTGGTTGACGGGCGGCTCTCGGCAGGGCACGCGCGTGCCTTGATCACCACCGAGGATCCGGTGGCATTGGCGCGCAAAGTGGTCGAGAAGGGGCTGTCGGTACGGGATACCGAACGGCTGGCCAAGGCCGAGTCCGAACCGAAAGCGCCGCGCAAGGCGCAGGTGGTCGATGACGAGAAAGACGCGGACACGCGCGTTCTTGAGCAGGATCTTTCGGCCAATCTGGGCATGAAAGTGCAGATCGCCCACAAGCCCGAAAAAGAGACAGGATCACTGACCATCAGCTACAAGTCTCTGGATCAATTGGATGAATTGTGCCGGATGCTCAGCCTTACGCCGTCGGGCGCGTCCATATAAAGATCAGCACGGCGCAGAGAACGAGGGCCTGGATCATCAGGATCTGGGCCCGAACCCCCATCAGGACGGACAGCCCGAAGGCCACGGCGATCGACACCGTGGCCAATTTCTTGGCATTTCGATGAATGGCGCCCTTGGCGTGCCAGTCGCGGATATGCTCGCCATAGACCGGATGGTTCACCAGCCAGTTGTGCAGGCGCGGCGAAGACTTTCCAAAGCAGAACGCGGCCAGGATCATCAGCGGTACGGTGGGCAGCAGCGGCAGGAAGATGCCCAAAGTGCCTGTTCCCACGGCCAGAAAGCCTGTCATCAACCAGAGCACTCGCATGGGTCAATCCATCAGCAGTTCGCGCAACACGCCGTTCAGCACCCGGCGCCCGGCTTGGGTCGCACGCAAGCGCGATCCGGTCAATGAAACAAGGTCCAACTCTTGCAGATGTGACAGGCGCGCGGGGTCGGGGACAAGGCCCAGACGCGCAAGCCGGGACAGGTCGCTGCCTTCAGACAGGCGCAGGCTCATCATCAGGTATTCGGCGGCCTGATCTTGCGCGGGCAAAGTGCTGCGCAGGGATTGGCCGGTGCCGCGCCGTTCCACCGCTTGCAGCCATGCGCCGGGGGCCAGATGGGTTTCGGTGGCCATGCGGCCTTCGGGCGTGCTGACCCGACCGTGTGCGCCGGGGCCGATACCGATGTAGTCGCCATAGCGCCAGTAGATCAGATTGTGCCGGCTTTCGGATCCGGGTGCCGCGTGGTTCGACACCTCGTAGGCGGGCATCCCATGCGCCGCGCAGATTTCTTGCGTCAGATCATAAAGGTCCGCTGACAGGTCATCGTCTGGCAGATCGCGCAGTTTGCCACGGGTATAGCGGTCGCCAAAGGCGGTGCCGGGTTCGATGGTCAACTGGTACGCCGAGAGATGATCAACGGCCATGGACAGGGCTTCGGTCAGTTCTGCTGACCAATCTTCGCGGCTTTGCCCCTGACGGGCATAAATCATGTCGAAGCTGACATGGTCAAACTCTTTTCGCGCAATATCAAATGCTTGACGTGCCTCGGCCACGCTGTGCATTCGGCCAAGACGGCGCAGGTCTTCGTCGCGCAGTGATTGCACCCCCATCGACACCCGCGTGATTCCGCCTTGCCGGAAGGCCCGGAATTTCCCGGCCTCGACCGAGGTTGGATTGGCTTCCAGCGTGATTTCGGGATCATTCGCCATGGGCCACAGGCGGCGGACGTCTTCCAGAATGGCGGCGACTGTATCCGGGTCCATCAGGCTGGGGGTGCCGCCGCCGAAGAACACCGTGTTCAGGACCCGGCCATGCGTTTCACGCGCCGCGCGCTGCAGTTCCGCCAGATAAGCCTTGCGCCAGCGGGTGTGGTCGATGGTGGCCGCGACATGGGAATTGAAGTCGCAATAGGGGCATTTGGCGGCGCAGAACGGCCAGTGGATGTAGAGGCCGAACCCGCCGGCCTCCCAATCGGGGCGCTCAGTCAAGCAGGCCCGCTTTCATCTTGGTGAAGGCATCGGCGCGGTGGCTCATGGAGTGCTTCTTTGCAGGATCCATCTCGCCGAAGGTTTCGGTTTCACCATCGGGCTGGAAGATCGGGTCAAAGCCGAAGCCCTGCGCGCCGCGCATCGGCCAGACAAGGCGGCCCGACACACGGCCTTCGAACAGCTGATCGGTGCCATCGGGCCATGCCACGCAGAGCGTACAGCAGAAATGCGCGGTCCGGGGTTCCGGCGCGCCTTTCTCTTCCAGCAGATCCCAGACCTTTTTCATGGCCATGGGGAAATCGCGCCCCATGGGCGTTTCGGCCCAATCGGCGGTAAAGACCCCCGGCGCGCCATCCAGGGCATCGACCATAATGCCGCTGTCATCCGACAGGGCGGGCAGGCCCGCCGCCTTGGCTGCTGCATGCGCCTTGATGCGCGCGTTGCCGGCAAAAGTATTCTCGGTTTCCTCCGGCTCGACGAAGCCAAGCTCCTTCACCGACACGACCTCGATCCCGTAGGGCGCCATCAGCGCCCCGATCTCGCGGATTTTCCCTGCGTTGTGGCTGGCGATGACCAGCTTGTCGCCGATCCTGCCGGTCATGCGGTGGCGGCTTTCTGGGCGGCGACCAGGTCAGCCACGCCCGCTTCGGCCAGATCCAGCAGTTCGCCCATCTGGGCACGGGTGAAGGTGGCGCCTTCGGCGGACATCTGCACCTCGACCAGCTTGCCGGAACCGGTGATGACGAAGTTGCCATCGACGCCCGCATCGCTGTCCTCGGGATAGTCCAGATCCAGCACCGGCTGACCGGCGTAGATGCCACAGGACACCGCCGCGATGGGATCGACCAGCGGATCCGAGATCACGTCGCCGGCCTTCATCAGCTTGTTGACCGCAAGGCGCAGCGCGACCCAGCCGCCGGTGATTGCAGCGCAGCGGGTGCCGCCATCGGCCTGGATCACATCGCAGTCGATGGTGATCTGGCGTTCGCCCAGGGCAACGCGATCCAGCCCGGCGCGCAGGCTGCGTCCGATCAGGCGCTGGATTTCCTGGGTGCGGCCCGACTGGCCGTTCTTGGCCTCGCGCCGCATCCGGCTGTGGGTGGCGCGCGGCAGCATCCCGTATTCGGCGGTGACCCAGCCAAGACCCGAGTTCTTCAGGAACGGCGGCACCCGCTCTTCCAGCGAGGCGGTGCAGAGCACATGGGTGTCGCCCATGCGGATCAGGCAAGAGCCCTCGGCGTGGCGGGTGACATCGGTCTCGATGGACACGGGGCGAAGTTCGTTGAGTTTACGGCCGGAAGGGCGCATGACATTTCCTTGCGTTGGGATGCCGAACCCTTATCTTCGCAAGGCGGTGTGGTTCAAGCCTGCAAGGGCTGTGTGCGCGAGAACGGGACAAACGGGATGACCGACAGCAGCAAGGTTCTGCAAGATCTGAACGACCGCTCCCGCGAGGTGTTCCGGCGGGTGGTCGAAGGCTATCTGTCCAGCGGCGATCCGGTGGGCTCGCGCACGCTGACACGCTCCATGTCGGAAAAGGTCAGCGCGGCGACGATCCGCAACGTGATGCAGGACCTGGAATATCTGGGGTTGCTGGGCAGTCCGCACATCTCGGCAGGCCGCGTGCCCACCGAAAAGGGCCTGCGCATGTTCGTGGACGGGTTTCTGGAAGTGGACCAGATGACCCTTCAGGATCGCGAGATGATCGACGCCACCGTCAAACGCTCGGACGGTGATGTGGGCGCGATTCTGGACGGCATCGGTTCGGCGCTGTCGGGGGTGACCCATGGTGCCAGCCTGGTGCTGACGCCCAAGCATGAAGCGCCGATCAAGCATATCGAATTCGTCAGCCTTGCCGCCGACCGGGCGCTGGTGGTGCTGGTCTTTGCCGATGGCCATGTGGAAAACCGCGTGTTCACGCCGCCGCCGGGGCAGACCCCGTCATCCATGCGCGAGGCGGCAAATTTCCTGAACGCGCTGGCCGAGGGCCGCACCGTCAGCGAATTGCGCCGGGTCATGGAAAGCGAGATCAAGCGCCGCCGCCAGGAAATCGACAAGCTGGCCCGCGACCTTGTGGAAAGTGGGCTGGCGGTCTGGGATGAACAAGGCGAAGGCGCCGAGCGGCTGATCGTGCGCGGCCGCGCCAACCTGCTGGAAAGCCAGGATGCGGTTGATCTGGAGCGCATCCGCATCCTGTTCGACGACCTGGAGCGCAAACGTGATATTGCCGAGTTCCTGGACCTGACCGAAACCGGCGAGGGTGTGCGCATTTTTATCGGCTCGGAGAACAAGCTTTTTTCACTTTCGGGTTCCTCTCTGGTCGTCAGTCCCTATATGAACGCGGATCGAAAGATTATCGGCGCCGTGGGCGTGATCGGGCCGACACGTCTGAATTACGGACGGGTCGTGCCGATCGTGGATTACACGGCGCAACTGGTCGGCAGGATGATCTCCGACCGGAGTTGAGAAGGAGGGATCATGGCAGATCCGAAAGCCAAAGACGTGGGCGAAATGGAAGACATTCTGCCGGGCGTCAGCGAAGACGACCTTGTCGATCTGGACACGCTGGCAGAGCAGGACTCGCCGCAAGACGTGGAAGCGGTTGCGCTTCAAGCCGAGATTGAAACCCTGAAGGCGGAACGCGACGAATTGCACGACCGCTTCATGCGGGCGCTGGCCGATGCCGAAAACGCCCGCAAGCGTGGCGAGCGGGATCGCCGCGAGGGCGAGCAATACGGCGGCTCGAAACTGGCGCGCGACATGCTACCGGTCTACGACAACCTGAACCGCGCCCTGCGCGCAGCACCCGAAACCGGCAGCGAGGCCGACAAGGCGCTGCTGGAAGGGGTCGAACTGACCCTGCGCGAGTTGCTGAACATCTTCGAAAAGCACGGCATCCAGCGCGTCGCGCCGGAGCGGGGCGAGAAGTTCGATCCGCAGCTGCACCAGGCCATGTTCGAAGCCCCGGTGCCCGGCACCAAGGCCGGCGAGATTATCGAGGTCATGGCCGAAGGCTTCCTGCTGCACGACCGCCTGCTGCGCCCGGCACAGGTCGGCGTATCGTCGATGCCGGCCTCCTGATCCGATCCCCATGACAGGTCGCGGCGCCCCGTTTCCCGGTGGCGCCGCAATTCGTTGGGGTGGCGCACTCCCGCCCCCTTTGCGGCCTGACGACCGCAAGGTGTTGGGCCCGGCGCCGCTGCGCGGCGCAAGATGAGTATTTATTCCAAGAAGAAATGCGGTGTATGGCCGGGCTGCCTGCAGACAGCCTGGATGAGGCTGTCGTTCGGCGATCAACCGTCCCGCACCATCCCGCGCAGCTCGTACAGTAGGGTCAATGCCTGGATCGGGGTCAGTTGGTCGGGGTGGACATCTGACAGTCGGTCTACAGCCGGATGGGTTTTCTCGACGGTGGGGGTGGGCGGCGGCGGCGCGGCGAACAGGGGCAGGTCGTCGAGCATCGGGGCCCGTTTGCCGCCCTCGCGGTCGCCGGCTTCCAGAGTTTCCAATACCTGCCGCGCGCGAGCGATGACCGGGGCGGGCAGGCCGGCCAGTTTCGCCACCTGCACCCCGTAGGAGCGATCGGCCGCACCGGGGCGGACCTCGTGCAGGAAGATGACCTCGCCTTCCCAATCCTTGACCGCCACGGTGGCGTTGCTGGCATGGTCCAGCTTTTCGGCCAGCGTGGTCATTTCGTGGTAATGGGTGGCGAACAGCGCCCGGCAGCGGTTTACGTTGTGCAAATGTTCCAGCGTCGCCCAGGCGATGGAAAGCCCGTCGTAGGTGGCGGTGCCGCGCCCGATTTCGTCCAGTATTACGAGGGCGCGCGCGTCGGCCTGGTTCAGGATGGCGGCGGTTTCCACCATTTCCACCATGAAGGTCGACCGTCCCCGCGCCAGATCGTCAGCGGCACCGACGCGGCTGAACAATTGCGAGACGATCCCGATGCGGGCCTCGCGCGCGGGCACGAAGGCGCCGGACTGGGCCAGCAGGGCGATCAGCGCGTTCTGCCGCAGCCAGGTGGATTTGCCTGCCATGTTGGGCCCGGTCAGCAGGCAGATGGCGGCGCCATCCCCCTCGGCGCTGAGGGCGCAATCGTTGGCGACGAAGGGCGCGCCCGACTGGCGCGACAGCGCGGCCTCGACCACCGGGTGACGTCCGGCGCGCACGTCAAAGGCGCGGCTGTCCTCCATCCGGGGGCGGGTCCAGTCGGCGCCGGCGGCCAGATCGGCGAACCCGGCGGTCAGGTCGATCTCGGCCAGCGCGCGGGCGGCGTTGCCGATCTTGGCGGCGGCGTCCAGGCAGGTGGCGCACAGACGCGCGAAGATCTGCTTTTCCAGGTCCAGCGCGTGCGAGCCTGCATTCAGCAACCCGCGCTCCAGCTCGGACAGCTCCACCGTGGTGAAGCGGATGGCATTGGCGGTGGTCTGGCGGTGGATGAAGGTTTCCGTCAGCGGTTCCGAGGTCATCTTGCCGGCATGGGTTGCCGGGGTTTCCACGAAATAGCCCAACACGTTGTTATGCTTGACTTTCAGCGAACCAATGCCGGTCAGATCCGCATATTTCGCCTGCAAGCCGGCGATCAGGCCCCGGCCCTCATCGCGGAGGGTGCGGGCCTCGTCCAGTGCGCTGTCATAGCCGCTGGCCACGAAGCCGCCGTCGCGGGCCAGCAAGGGCGGATCGGCGACAAGGGCTTCATCCAGCAGATCAGCCAGCGCCTCGTGCCCCAGCAGGTCCTGCGCGGCCCAGCCCAGACGCTCGGGCAGATCCTCGGGCAGCATCGCGGCGATGGCCCCGGCCTGGGCCAGCCCGTCGCGCAGGGCGGTCAGGTCGCGCGGGCCGCCACGGTCCAGCGACAGGCGGCTGAGGGCGCGATCCATGTCGGGCGCGCGTTTCAGAGCCGCGCGCAGGTCGTCGCGCAGGCGGGGATCGTCCAGCAGGGCCTCGACCGCGTCATGCCGGCCCCGGATTTCCGTCAGATCCTGCGAGGGCGCCGACAGCCGCCGTTCCAGCAGCCGCGCGCCGCCCGCCGTCACTGTCCGGTCCACGGTCGCCAGTAGCGAGCCGTTGCGCCCGCCCGACAGGCTTTGGGTAATCTCAAGGTTGCGGCGGGTCGCGGCGTCGATCGCCATGGCGCCGCCCGGCGCTTCACGCACCGGCGGGCGGATCAGCGGCAGTTTGCCCTTCTGGGTGATCTCCAGATAGTCGACCAGCGCGCCAAGGGCCGCGGTTTCGACCCGGTCGAACTGGCCGAAGGCGTCCAGCGTCGCCACCGCGTACAGCGCCTTCAGGCGGGCCAGCCCGCCTTCGCTGTCGAAACTGGCCGCGCCCAGCGGCATAAGGGCAGCGCCGGTTTCCTCGGCCATGCTGCGCAACGCGGGTTCCAGCGCGTCGGGGCACAGGATCTCGGGCGGCGACAGGCGGGACAGCAGATGCGGCAGCATCACCCGCTTGCAGGGTGCCACCGTCATCTCGCCGGTGGAGATATCCACCCAGGCCAGGGCGCCGGTGCCCCGGATCTCGGCCCAGGCGGCCAGGTAATTGTGCCGCCGCGCGTCCAGCAGGCTGTCCTCGGTCAATGTGCCAGGCGTCACGACCCGCGTCACGCCGCGCTTGACTACCGACTTGTAGCCGCGCTTTTTCGCTTCGGCCGGGTTTTCCAGCTGTTCGCAGATGGCCACGCGAAAGCCCTTGCGGGTCAGGGTCAGCAGATAGCCTTCTGCGGCATGGACCGGTACGCCGCACATGGGAATATCCGCGCCCTCGTGCTTGCCGCGTTTGGTCAGGGCGATGTCCAGCGCAGCCGCCGCAGCCACCGCATCGTCGAAGAACATCTCGTAGAAATCCCCCATCCGGTAGAACAGGATGGCATCGGGATGATCGGACTTGATCTCGAGATACTGCGCCATCATCGGCGTCATGGGGCGGCTCCGGGGCTGCGATTTGCGTCTCATGGGTGTAGTGCGTCGGGCGAAGCGGCAAAAGCCCCCATCGGCCCGATCCGCCTTATCTGCGCCTGTCTGCGCTAACACGCGTTGAGACCGCACGGTGGCTCGCGTAAGACGGCGGGAACCGACGGAGGAGACCCCGCCCATGTCCAAGACCAAGATCACGCCCGAAGACGCGCTGGCGTTTCACCTGCTGCCGCATCCGGGCAAACTGGCGATTCAGGCCACCGTGCCGATGAGCACGCAGCGGGATCTGTCGCTGGCCTATTCGCCCGGCGTTGCGGTGCCCTGCGAGGCCATCGCCGCCGACCCGCAGGCGGCCTATGACTATACCACAAAGGGCAACACGGTGGCGGTGATCTCGAACGGGACGGCGGTGCTGGGGCTGGGCAACCTGGGCGCGCTGGCGTCGAAACCGGTGATGGAGGGCAAGGCGGTGCTTTTCAAGCGCTTTGCCGATGTGAACTCCATCGACATCGAGCTGGACAGCGAGGATCCCGAGGAGCTGATCGCCGCGATCCGGCTGATGGGGCCGACCTTCGGCGGCATCAACCTGGAAGACATCAAGGCGCCCGAGTGTTTCATCATCGAGCAGCGCCTCAAGGAAGAGATGGATATCCCCGTCTTCCACGACGACCAGCACGGCACGGCGGTGATCTGTGCCGCCGGGCTGATCAACGCGCTGCACCTGTCGGGCAAGAAGATCGAGGATTGCCGCATCGTGCTGAACGGCGCGGGGGCGGCGGGCATCGCCTGTCTCGAACTGCTCAAGACCATGGGCGCCACGCATGACAACTGCATCATGTGCGACACCAAGGGCGTGATCTATCAGGGCCGCACCGAGGGCATGAACCAGTGGAAATCGGCCCATGCCGCGCGCACCGATCTACGCACGCTGGAGGAAGCCATGCAGGGCGCCGACGTGTTCCTGGGCGTGTCGGCCAAGGGCGCGGTCACCCGCGAGATGGTCGCCTCGATGGCCGACAACCCGGTGATTTTCGCCATGGCCAACCCCGATCCCGAGATCACGCCGGAAGAAGCCCACGACGTGCGGCTGGATGCCATCGTCGCGACCGGGCGGTCGGACTATCCCAACCAGGTCAACAACGTGCTTGGGTTCCCCTATCTGTTCCGCGGCGCGCTGGACATCAACGCGCGGGCCATCAACGACGAGATGAAGATCGCCTGCGCCCAGGCGCTGGCCGAACTGGCGCGCGAAGATGTGCCCGATGAGGTCGCCATGGCCTATGGCCGCAAGCTGAGCTTCGGGCGCGACTACATCATCCCGACACCGTTTGACCCGCGCCTGATCCATCGCATTCCGCCCGCCGTGGCCAAGGCCGGCATGGACACCGGCGTGGCCCGCCGTCCGATCATCGACATGGATGGCTACAAGCGGTCGCTGAAGGCACGGATGGATCCCACCGCGTCGATCCTTGAAGGCCTGCACGCGCGGGCCCGTCAGAATCAGGCCCAGATGATCTTTGCCGAAGGCGACGATATCCGCGCCCTGCGCGCTGCCGTGGCCTATCAACGCTCGGGCCTGGGCAAGGCCCTTGTGGTGGGTCGCGAGGCAGATGTGAAAACCAAGCTGGAAGCGGCGGGATTGGGCGATGCGGTGCGCGAATTGCGCATCATCAATGCCGCCAACACCGTGCATCTGGAGGCCTACAAGGACTTCCTTTACGACCGGCTGAAACGCAAGGGGTTCGACGGGTCCGACGTGCATCGTCTGGCGGCGCGCGACCGGCATGTGTTCTCGGCGCTGATGCTGGCGCATGGCCATGGCGACGCGATGGTGACCGGGGCAACCCGGAAGTCGGCGCATGTGATGGAACAGATCAACCACGTCTTCGACGCCGATGCCGAACATGGGGTGGTCGGGGTCACGGCGCTGTTGCACCAGGGCCGGATCGTGATGATCGCCGACACGCTGGTCCATGAATGGCCCGATCAGAACGACCTTGCCACCATCGCCGAAGGCGCGGCATCTGTCGCCCGGTCGCTGGGGCTGGAGCCGCGCGTGGCCTTCGTCAGCTTTTCGACCTTCGGCTATCCGGTGTCGGAGCGGGCCGAAAAGATGCACATGGCGCCGAAAGTGCTGGAAGCACGGGGTGTGAATTTCGAGTTTGAAGGCGAGATGACAGTGGATGTGGCGCTGAACATGTCCGCCATGGAGGCCTATCCGTTCTCGCGCCTGTCAGGCCCGGCCAACATCCTGGTGGTGCCGGCGCGGCACTCGGCCTCGATCTCGGTCAAGCTGATGCAGGAAATGGCGGGCGCCACGGTGATCGGTCCGATCCTGTCGGGCGTGGCCAAGCCGATCCAGCTATGTTCGACCAATGCCACCGAGAACGACATCTTGAACATGGCGGTGCTGGCGGCATCCAAGATCGGGTAAGCACCCATGCACCGGGAAAGGGCCCCGCGGCGCGGTGCCCTTTTTTTGAGTATTTTTTCCAAGAAGAAACAGGCCGGTCCGCAACGGGTATGATGCCCGCGCAAGGCAGCGGACGAGGGCAGGTCAACTGCCGGTAAAGGGCGCGGCGTCACCCCAGATGGCGCGGACGCGGGCGTCGCGGCCACAGGCGTCGCGGTATTTCTTGTAGGCGGAGGCCTTGGACTGCGGGCCGAAGCGCGTCAGGATCAGGCCGTCCTGCTTGTAGTAATCCTGATGATAGTCCTCGGCCGCATAGAAGGGGGCAGCCGCGCGCACCGGCACCTTGGTTCGACGGCCAAGATCATCCTCGGCCCGGGCAATGGCGGCCTCTGCCGCGCGTTTCTGGCCGGGGGTCTGGGCGAAGATTGCGGGGGCATAGGTGTGGCCGCGATCACAGAACTGGCCGCCGTCGTCGTAGGGATCGATGGAGCGCAGGAACAGATCCAGGATCTGGTCGTAGGAAATCACGTCTGGATCGAAGGTGATCTGCACCACTTCCGAATGGCCGGTGCCGCCGCGCGTCACCTGCTTGTAGCTTGGGTTGGCGACAGTGCCGCCGGCAAAGCCAGACACCGCGCCGGTCACGCCTTTGACCTTCTCGAAATCGGCCTCGACGCACCAGAAACAGCCGCCTGCCACCAGCGCGGTCTCTTGGCCTGCCGCACTTGCGTCGCTGGCTTGCAGGGTCAGCCCCAGGGCAATGGTCAGCGCCAGAAGCGCGGGTTTGAGGGTCGCAAGTTTGCGGAACAGGGTCATGGCATGGCCTCCTTTTCCCGAACCCTGACGCCATATTCGGCGGGTGATCAACGCTGGAATTGCGATGTCACGCAGGGTTGAGGGGCCGTGAAAGGATGCAAGCCTCTGTTATTTCCCGGCGGATCGGCTAGGGTTTTCGGTGCGGGGACAAGGGTTTCCGGGACATGATGGAGGATAGGATGAGCAAACGCGACGACCTGATTGCGGTATATGCAGAGGATCTGGCCAACAAATGCGGGGTAACCCCGGACAGCGATCTTCTGACCAAGGTGGTGATCGGTCTGGGCCCGGCGATCTACAATGCCGACAGTTCGATGGTGGCGGGCAGCGATCCGTCGGAACTGGAGACCGTGAAAAAGAACTTCCTGATGGGCAAGCTGGGTCTTGCGGACGGCCCGGAACTGACTGCCGGGATCGACGCGGTGCTGGATATCTATGGCCGGTCCGAACGCCAGAAGTACCGCGCGGTGGTCTATTACCTGCTGACCAAGCATTTCGGTAAGGAAGACATCTACGCCTGAAGCCAAAATTTGCGAGACTTTTGAAACGATTGCGCGACAGAAGCCTTTTGCGCCGGGGGGATGGATCGGCTATCACGGTCTTGTCCTGCCAGGATGGCTGGAACCGAAATTCGAAACACGTGTGGTGCGAAAGCACGTGGGGTGAAGGGAGGTCCGGCTTGGCGGGACCTCCCTGTTTTCTTGTCCGTGTTGGTCAGGGTTTGCCCCCGGCGACCGCTTGAGGCGGCGGTCAGAGCGTGCCGGCTTCTTGCAGTGCCGCGAAGGCCTCTTCGGCGGTTTCCACAAAGCGGAAAAGGTCCAGATCCTCGTCCGATATGGTCCCGGCGCGGGCCAGGGCTTCCCAGTTGACGATTTCGCGCCAGAAGGATTGTCCGAACAGCAGGATCGGGACCGGGCTCATGCGCTTGGTCGAGATCAGGGTCAGCGCCTCGAACAATTCGTCCAGCGTGCCGAAACCGCCGGGAAACACGGTGATCGCCTTGGCGCGCATCAGGAAGTGCATCTTGCGGATGGCGAAATAGTGGAAGTTGAAGCTGAGTTCCGGCGTCACATAGGGGTTCGGCGCCTGTTCGTGTGGCAGCACGATGTTCAGCCCGATGGACACGCCGCCCGCGTCCAGCGCGCCGAGGTTGCCCGCTTCCATCACGCCTGGTCCGCCGCCGGTAACCACGACGTTTTCGGTATTGCCGGTGGCGACGCTGCGCTCGGTAACCAGTCGGGCGAAGGCGCGGGCCTCGTCATAGAAATGGCTGAGCGCGCCCAGGGTCGGCGTGCGGGCCTTGTCGGCATTTTCCGGCGCGGGAATGCGCGCACCGCCGAACAGAACCACGGTGGAGCGGATGCCGGCTTCGTCCAGCGTCAGCTGACATTTCAGCAGTTCCAGTTGCAACCGCACCGGGCGCAGGTCTTCGCGGGACAGGAAATCGTTGTCGGTGAACGCCAGCCTGTGGGTGGGTGACCGGGTCTGCGGGGTGTCGGGAATGCCGCGCGCCCGCTCGATATCGTCGCGGGCATGGGGCAGGGGATGGGCCTTCTGGTCCGTCATGGGGTGTCCTCGCCACTCGATCGCGCGTCGTTGCGCCTTGGGTCTTGCCGAAGTATAGCCTTGCCGGAGCTTGAGCCAGAGTAAACGCGCGAAAGGGTCGCCCATGTCGAATGCCGCCTTGGAAACTGCCATCGAAGCTGCCTGGGAGGCACGCGACAGCATCACTCCCGAAACCAAAGGGGAAGCCCGCGATGCCATCGAAAGCACGCTGAACGCGCTGGACAGCGGCAAGCTGCGGGTTGCCGAGCGGCAGGCCAATGGAGATTGGCATGTGAATCAATGGGCCAAGAAGGCTGTGTTGCTGGGATTCCGCCTGAAGGACATGGAGAAACAGTCCGGCGGCCCGCAGGACGGTGGCTGGTGGGACAAGGTCGACAGCAAGTTTGCCGGCTGGAAGAAGAAGGACTGGAAGGCGGCCGGGTTCCGCGCCGTGCCGAACTGCGTGGTGCGCAAGTCGGCCTATATTGCCCCCGGCGTGGTGCTGATGCCGTCCTTCGTGAACCTTGGCGCCCATGTGGACAGCGGCACCATGGTGGACACCTGGGCCACCGTCGGTTCCTGCGCGCAGATCGGCAAGAACGTGCACCTGTCGGGCGGCGTTGGCATCGGCGGCGTGCTGGAGCCGATGCAGGCCGGACCGACCATCATCGAGGACAACTGCTTCATCGGTGCCCGGTCCGAGGTTGTCGAGGGCTGCATCGTCCGCGAAGGCTCGGTCCTGGGGATGGGGGTCTTCATTGGCCAGTCCACCAAGATCGTCGATCGCGAGACCGGCGAAGTCATGTATGGCGAAGTGCCCTCGGGGTCTGTCGTTGTGGCCGGGTCGATGCCGTCGAAGAACGGCGTGAACCTGTATTGCGCGGTGATCGTGAAGCGGGTGGATGCGCAGACCCGCTCCAAGACCTCGATCAACGACCTTCTGCGCGACTGATGTGCTGAGCGCCGGGGGCGGCTCCCGCCCCCGCGCGGCCCCCTGGGCCTTGCGGCGTTGGGCCGGGCGCCGCTGCGCGGCGCAAGATGAGTATTTTTGCCAAAAAGAAGAGATGGTCGCGACGGAAACCCCGGGCCGCGCCGTAACAGTCTTGTTCCATTCCGGGAGGCAAGAATGTTCAAGGACGTAACGCTTGTATTGGCCATTGCGCTGGGGTTTCTCGTGCAGGGCGGGTTCGGGATTGCGCCCCCTGTCCTCGGCTAGGGGCATTGACCCGGCCAAGCGCGCCGCATACCTCCGATCCCATGACCAAGGAAAAGAAACCTCAGCAGGTGTTCACCCTGCTTGTCGAGATCGGCCGCAAACCCGGCGATGGCCTGCCCAAGGGCGCTACCGGGGCCGCGCTAATGTGCTATGCCAGCGGTGTGGATGAGCCCGAAGCGGTGCGGGAAACCGTGGCGGTCCTGAAGCAGGCGGAGTTGGCGCCGCTGGATGTCACCGGCTATGGCACCCTTGAGGAGCGGCTGGAGCAGGGCCACGACATTTCCGACGAGGAGCGTGCCCTGATGGAGCGCGCCCTTGCCGAAAATTCGGTGATCGTGGCGCAGATGACCCCTTTCTTCGAGGATACCGTCGGAGGCCCGCATTGACCCCCGTTGATCCCGTAGCCCTGACCGCCGACCTTGTGCGCTGCCCTTCTGTCACGCCGGAAGAAGGCGGGGCGCTGGAGCTTCTGGCCGCGCTGCTGACCGAGGCGGGATTTTCCTGCACTCGGGTGGATCGCGCCGGCATTCCCAACCTCTTTGCCCGCTGGGGCGCGAAGGGCCATGCCCGCAGTTTCGGCTTCAACGGCCATACGGATGTGGTTCCGGTGGGCGACGTTGCAGCCTGGACCTGCGACCCCTTCGGGGCTGAGGTTCGCGACGGCTGGATGATGGGCCGGGGCACCACGGACATGAAGTCCGGGGTGGCGGCCTTTGTCGCGGCCGCCATTGACCTGGTGCGGCAGACGCCGCCTGACGGGGCCATCATCCTGACCATCACCGGGGATGAGGAAGGCGACGGCGTCGATGGCACCGATGCCATTCTTGACTGGATGGCCGAGCAAGGCGAAGCGATGTCGCTGTGCCTTGCCGGTGAGCCGACCTGCCCCGAAACCTTCGGCGAGATGATGAAGATTGGGCGGCGTGGGTCGCTGACCGCCTGGATCACCGCCAGCGGGGTGCAGGGGCATTCGGCCTATCCGCATCGCGCCAATAACCCGATCCCGGCGCTGGCCCGTCTGGTCGACCGGTTGTCAACGCACGCGTTGGACCAGGGTACGGCTCATTTCGATCCCTCGACGCTGGCGGTCACCGGTTTTGACACCGGCAATGCGGCCAACAATGTCATCCCGGCGCAATGCACGGCAATGGTCAACATCCGCTTCAATGATACGCACAGTTCCGATGCGCTGTTGGAGTGGCTGCGGGACGAGGCCGACAAGATCACCGCCGAGACCGGCATCACCTTCGAGATGACCAGCAAGGTGTCGGGCGAAAGCTTCATCACCCCGCCGGGAGAGTTGTCAGAGCTGATCAGCCGGGCCGTGCAGGCCGAAACCGGGCTGACGCCGGTGCTGTCGACCAGCGGCGGCACTTCGGATGCGCGCTATGTGCGCAATCACTGCCCGGTTGCGGAGTTCGGCCTTGTTGGCAAATCCATGCACCAGGTGGACGAGCGGGTCGAGGTGGCGCAGATCCCGCGCCTGAAATCCGTCTACACCCGCATCCTGAAAGACTATTTCGGGTGCAACTGACCATCGACGAGGTCTCCGATCCCGCAGCCTGTTTCGCGCTGCGGCAGGCGGTTTTCGTCAAGGAGCAGGAGTTTCGCGTGGCCGAGGAATTCGATGACCTGGATGCCACGGCCCGGCATTTGTTGGCCTGCGACGGCACAACCCCCGTGGCCACGGCGCGGTTGATGATCGAGGGCAACACCGGGCGCATTGGCCGGATTTGCGTGGTCAAACCCTACCGCGGCCAGGGCGTCGGTGCGGTGCTGGTGCGTGATGCGCTGGACCGATTGCGTGCCACACCCGGGGTGCACCGTGCGGTTCTGGGGGCGCAGGTACGGGCTGCGGGGTTCTACACGGCCCTGGGATTCTCGGTCTGCGGGCCGCTCTACGACGACGGCGGCGTGCCGCATCACGACATGGAGATTGCCTTGTGACCCCTAAGCTGGTGGTCATGGTGAAAGAGCCGCGACCGGGTCGCGTCAAGACCCGTCTGGCCGCCGGGATCGGGGCAACCGCCGCCGCCTGGTGGTTCCGGCATCAGACCGCACGCCTGCTGCGCAACCTGCGCGATCCGCGTTGGCAGATGATCCTGGCTGTCGCCCCGGATCGCGAAGGGTTGCGCAGCCGCATCTGGCCTGCTGACCTGCCGCGCTGGCCGCAGGGGCTGGGGGATCTGGGTGACCGCATGGGCCGGATATTCCGCGCCCTGCCGCCCGGTCCGGTGCTGATCGTCGGGGCCGATATTCCGGGGATCACACCGGCCCTTGTCCGCGATGGTTTCCGGGCGTTGGGCGACCACGATGCGGTGTTCGGCCCGGCACAGGACGGCGGCTATTGGCTGATCGGCCTGGCGCGCCGCCGCCCGGTGCCGCCGGGGCTGTTCGACGGGGTGCGCTGGTCCAGCGAACACGCGCTGTCCGACACCCTCGCCACTCTGCCCGACCACCGCATCGCCCGACTGGCGTGCCTGCGCGATGTGGACACGCTGCGGGATCTGCGCGCCCTTGCCGCCGCGGGTCAAGGATCGCGCAGCGACCGCGCGCCCCGCGCGGCCTGTCCTTGACGCGCTGCTCCCAAAACATTCTTGAACGGGTGTCTGAGACGCACAAGCGTCCCTCAGACACCTCCCCAGCCGACCTGCTGAGTCGCGCAGCGACTCAGCCCGGCCCAACGCCGCACGCGTTTCTTCGAAACGCACCGCGGCGGCGGGGGCACGCCCTTTCCCGGTGACGCGCGCCGATGCCCGTGCTAGTCCAGCCTCATGACACGTATCCCCTCCAGGGACGAGATCCTCGACTGGATCGCCGCCCATCCCACGCAGAGTTCGAAACGCGACATCGCCCGTGCCTTTGGCATCAAGGGGGCCGATCGTATCCCGCTCAAGGCGCTGCTGCGCGAACTTGAGGCCGAGGGACACCTGGAAAAGCGCCGCAAGACCTATCGCGACCCGGATCGCCTGCCGCCGGTCAGTGTGTTGCAGATCCTGCCGGTGGGCGGCGAGGGCGACCTTTTCGCCCGGCCGCTGGAATGGCATGGCGAGGGGCCGGAGCCGAAGGTGCTGTTTATCCCGCGCGGCGGCGAACCGGCACTGGGGGAAGGCGACCGCATCCTCGCCCGCCTGGCCAAGATCGAGGATCAGCCTCACGCCTATGAAGCGCGTCTGATCCGGCGCATCGGCACCAACCCGCTGCGCATTCTGGGCATCTTTCGCAAGGGGGCCGAAGGCGGGCGCATCCTGCCCATCGACAAGAAATCCGACAAGGAATACCGCGTCGCCCCCGGTGCCACCCATGGCGCCAAGGATGGCGAACTGGTCGAGGGCGAGCAGGCCGGACCGCGCACCCGGCTGGGCCTGCCGTCGGCGCGGATCGTTTCCCGGCTGGGCGACCCCAGCGCGCCGCGGGCGGTGTCGCTGATCGCCATTCACGAACATGGCATTCCCGATGCTTTCCCCGACGAGGTGATCGCCGCCGCCGATGCCGCCAAGCCCGCGCCGCTGGGCAAGCGCGAGGATCTGCGCGACCTGCCGCTGGTGACCATCGACCCGGCCGATGCGCGCGACCATGACGATGCGGTCTATGCCGAGGCCGACGGCGACCCCAACAACCCCGGCGGCCATGTGGTCTGGGTCGCCATCGCTGATGTGGCCCATTACGTCACACCGGGCAGCACACTGGACCGCGAGGCCCGCAAGCGCGGCAACTCCAGCTATTTCCCCGACCGGGTGGTGCCGATGCTGCCCGACCGGCTGTCGGGCGATCTGTGTTCCTTGCACGAGGATGTGCCGCGCCCCTGCATTGCCGTGCGGATGCAGCTGGATGCAGAAGGAGAGAAGATCGGCCACCGCTTCACCCGCGCCATGATGCGTTCGGCCGCGTCGCTGACCTATGACGAGGTGCAGGCGGCGATGGATGGCGAGCCTTCGGGCCGCATCACGCCGATGATGAGCACCATCATCCGCCCGCTCTATGCCGCCTATGCCGCCGTCCGCAAGGCGCGGGAGCGTCGCCAGCCGCTGGAACTGGACCTGCCCGAACGCCGGATCGTGTTGGGCGAGGATGGCAAGGTCGCCTCGGTCGCCTTCCGGCCCCGCTTTGACGCGCACCGGTTGATCGAGGAATTCATGATCCTCGCCAATGTCTGCGCCGCTGAAACGCTGGTGGCCAAGCGCCGCCCGCTTCTGTTCCGCGTCCACGAGGAGCCCAGCCCCGAAAAGCTGGAATCCCTGCGCGAAACCGTGCAGGCGGCGGGCTTCACGCTGGCCAAGGGGCAGGTCCTGCAAACCCGGCATCTGAACCGCCTTCTGGAACAGGCCGCCGGTACCGACGAGAGCGAGCTGGTCAGCATGACCACGCTGCGGTCGATGACGCAGGCCTATTACAACCCCGAGAATTTCGGGCACTTCGGGCTGGCCCTGAAGAAATACGCGCATTTCACCTCGCCGATCCGGCGCTATGCCGACCTGATCGTGCATCGCGGCCTGATTTCGGCGCATGGCTGGGGCAAGGACGGGCTGACCCCCGAGGATGAAGAAAACCTTGAAGAAACCGCCAAGCAGATCTCGGACACCGAGCGGCGCTCGATGCTGGCCGAACGCGACACCACCGACCGCTACCTGGCCGCCTATCTGTCGGAACGGGTCGGAACCGAGGTCGCGGGCCGGATCTCGGGCGTGGCGAAATTCGGGCTGTTCATCCGCATGGATGACACCGGCGCCGACGGGCTGGTGCCGGTGCGCACGCTGGGCGCGGAGTTCTTCCACTATGATCCCGAAAGCCAGACCCTGATGGGGTCGGACACCGGCGTTGTGCTGGGGCTGGGCCAGCGGGTCATCGTCCGCCTGGCCGAGGCCGAAGGACTGACCGGCGCCATCGGGCTGGAACTGCTGGAGGTCGAGGGCAAGGCGCTGCCGCGCAGCGGCCGGAGCTACGGCGGACGCGGCAAGCCGGTCAAGCGCAAGGTCGGCAAGGCAAAGGCGAAGGCCGCCAAGACCAAGCGAAAGGTTGCCCGCACACGACGCTGACCCCTAGCCGGAAACCACCAATTGCGCTACCTTTCGTCCAAAACACTACATACTGGGTTTCGAACAGGGGATCCCCATGAGGTTTTTCAAGCAGTTACTACCCGTCGTCTTCAGTTTGACCGCCACGGCGCTGGTTGCGGAATCCGCGCTGGTCAGCCAGGCGGCCAATGTTTCACCGCGGCCCATCCTGCGACCCGAGGTCAGCAACGTGACATCTGTTTCCGTCAGCAATCTGGGCTTTGAACGCTGGCTCAACGGGTTCCGGTCCCGCGCCCGTGCGCAGGGCATTTCGGATCAGACGCTGAACGCCGCCTTCAGCGGCATCCAGTACAACACCAATGTGATCTCGCGCGACCGCAACCAGTCGGAGTTCACCAAGGCGCTGTGGGAATACCTTGACAGCGCGGTGTCGAATGCCCGGATCGACAACGGTCGCGCGGCCTACCGCAAGTATCAGCAGACGCTGGCCGCGATCGAGCGGAAATACGATGTCGAGGCCGAGGTTGTCGTCGCGATCTGGGGGTTGGAAAGTGCCTATGGCACCTATCGGGGCAACAACGATGTGGTCGAGGCGCTGGCGACACTGGCCTATGACGGGCGGCGCGGGAACTTCTTCGAAGAACAGCTGATTGCGTCGCTGAAGATCTTGCAGGCCGGGGACGTGGCACCGCGCAACATGATCGGAAGCTGGGCCGGGGCGATGGGGCACACGCAGTTCATCCCCACCTCGTATCTGGCCTATGCGGTGGATTTCAGCGGTGACGGCAAGCGCGATATCTGGTCGAACGATCCCACCGACGCGCTGGCCTCTACCGCTGCCTATCTCAGCCGTTTCGGCTGGAAAAAGGGCCAGCCCTGGGGGGTCGAGGTGCGCCTGCCCAGTGGGTTCAACTATGGGATGGCAGGCCACGGCACGGCGAAAACGCCCCGGCAATGGGCGGCGCTGGGGGTGCGTGGCATGGATGGCCAGCCTGTGCCGAACCATGGCCGCGCCTCGATCCTGCTGCCCGCCGGGTCGCAGGGACCGGCCTTCATGATCTTCAAGAATTTCAACGTGATCGAACGCTACAACGCCGCTGACAGCTATGTCATCGCCGTGGGCCACCTGAGCGACCGGATCAAGGGCAAGCCCGATTTCATCGCCAGTTGGCCACGCGGTGACCGCACGCTGCGGCTGTCCGAGCGCAAGGAGCTGCAACAGCGGCTGAGCGCGGCGGGCTATTCCACCGGCGGTGTCGATGGCCTGATCGGCCCCAACACCATCGACGCGATCCGGGACTATCAGAAATCGGCCGGTCTGGTGCCCGATGGCTATGCGTCGGTAGAGCTGTTGAAAACGCTGCGCTAGACGCAGGCCTTCGGGCCGGTTCACCCCCGGCCCGCAGGCCCCGCGTTCAGAATTGGTCCAGCAGGCCTTCGGCGCGAAAGCTCAACTCGCGCGATTTTCCGATGATCACATGGTCATGCAGGGTCAGGCCCAGCACCGAAGCCGCATGATCGATGCGCTCGGTCATGGTGATATCGGCCTGTGACGGGGTCGGATCGCCCGAGGGATGGTTGTGCACAAGGATCAGTGCCGTGGCGTTCAGTTGCAACGCCCGTTTCATCACCTCGCGCGGGTAGACCGGCACGTGATCGACGGTGCCTTGCGCCTGTTCCTCGTCCGCGATCAGCGTGTTCTTGCGATCCAGATAGAGCACCCGGAACTGTTCGACCTGGCTGTGCGACATGGTCGTGTGGCAATAGTCCAGCAGCGCCGACCAACTGGACAGAACCTCGCGATCCAGCACCTTGGAACGGGCCAGCCGTGCCGCAACCTCGCGGCTGAGGGCAAACTCCAGCACCACCGAGGCACCTACGCCTTGCACCTCTGTCAACCGTTCAGGCGGGGCCGCAAGCACATGGGTGAGATCGCCGAAGGTCTTGAGCAGCGCGTGGGCGATGGGCTTTACATCGACACGCGGCAAGGCCCGGAACAGCATTAATTCCAGCAATTCATAGTCCGGCACGGCCTTGGGGCCACCGTCCAGAAACCGTTGGCGCAGTCGTTTGCGATGTTCGCGGATGTAAGAGGGTTGTTTGCGCGATCCGACCACTGCCGCCACCGGCGTGGCGGCACCATCCAGCGGCAGAAAGGGTTCGCGAAAGGCGTCAGGGGTCTCCATGGGCACCAGATTTCGCGCCCATGGATAAAGTTTGTCTTAACGGGTCAGCTTTTCATGCTGTCCCAGAAGCCCTTGACCTTGCCGAAGAAACTGTCGGCCTCGGGATGGTTGTCGGCAGACAGCCCTTCGAATTCCTTCAGCAGCGCTTTCTGCTTTGAGGTCAGGTTGACCGGGGTTTCGATGGCCATCTCGATGAACATGTCGCCCTGTCCACCGCCACGCAACGCGGGCATGCCTTTGCTGCGCAGACGCATCTGCCGGCCCGACTGGCTGCCGGCGGGCACTTTCACCCGGCTGCGGCCGCCGTCGATGGTGGGCACTTCGACATCGCCGCCCAGGGCCGCGGTCGTCATCGGCACCGGCACGCGGCAATACAGGTTCACGCCGTCGCGCTGGAACAGGTTGTGCTCGGCCACCTCGATGAAGATGTACAAGTCACCCGTGGGCCCGCCGCGCATTCCGGCCTCGCCCTCGCCGGCAAGGCGAATGCGGGTGCCGGTTTCGACGCCGGCAGGAATGTTCACCGAAAGCGCACGTTCCTTCTCGGTCCGGCCTTGTCCGTGGCAGGTCGCGCAGGGGTTCTTGATGATCTGGCCAAGCCCGGAACAGGTCGGGCAGGTGCGTTCAACGGTGAAGAACCCTTGTTGCGCCCGCACCTTGCCCATGCCCGAGCAGGTCGGACAGGTCACCGGCTCGGCACCGCCCTCGGCCCCGGTGCCGCTGCACGATCCGCAGGTCACGGCGGTGGGGACGGTGATGGTCTTTTGCAGGCCGCGATAAGCGTCCTCCAGCGAGATCCGCAGGTTATAGCGCAGGTCTGCCCCGCGCGCGGCACGCTGGCGTCCGCCGCCACGTCCGCCGCCGCCCATGAAATCGCCGAACAGATCGTCGAACACGTCCGAAAAGGCCGAGGCGAAATCGCCCTGCCCGCCGGGATGCCCGCCACGCGGACCGCCGCCGCCCATGCCGCCCTCGAAGGCTGCATGGCCAAACCGGTCATAGGCCGCCTTTTTCTCGGCGTCCTTCAGAACCTCGTAAGCCTCGGCGGCTTCCTTGAACTTGCCCTCGGCATTCGGGTCGCCGGTATTCCGGTCGGGGTGAAATTCCTTGGCCTTCTTGCGATAGGCCTTCTTGATTTCGTCCGCCGATGCGCCGCGCGCGACCCCGAGAACGTCGTAGTAGTCGCGTTTTGCCATATGCGCAGTCCTCTTTCACAACACAGGACCGGCCCCACCCGAAAGGCAGGACCGGTCCAGGTGTCACATGGCGCTTAACCGCGCTTGTTGTTGTCCAGATCCTCGAAGTCGGCGTCGACGATATCGTCGTCCACGCCCGAGGGTTCGTCGGCCCCTTCCGGAGCCGCTTCGCCGGACTGTTCCTGCTGCGCCTTGTAGATCGCTTCGCCCAGCTTCATCGAGGCTTCGGTCACGTTCTGGATGCCCGAACGGATCTTGCCCGCGTCTTCGGTTTCCAGGGCTTCCTCAAGCGCGCCAATGGCCAGTTCGATCGCCTCGACCGTGGTCGGATCGACCTTGTCGGTATGCTCTTCCAGCGACTTCTTGGTCGAGTGGATGAGGCTTTCGGCCTGGTTCTTGGCCTCGACCACGTCCTTGCGCTCTTTGTCGGCCTCGGCATTGGCCTCGGCGTCGCGGACCATCTGGTCGATCTCGTCGTCGGACAGACCGCCGGACGCCTGGATCGTGATGTTCTGCTCCTTGCCGGTGCCCTTGTCCTTGGCGCTGACCGCAACGATGCCGTCGGCGTTGATGTCGAAGGTCACTTCGATCTGGGGCAGACCACGCGGTGCCGGCGGGATGTCTTCCAGGTTGAACTGGGCCAGCATCTTGTTGTCGGCCGCCATTTCACGCTCGCCCTGGAACACGCGGATGGTCACCGCGTTCTGGTTGTCCTCGGCGGTCGAGAAGACCTGCGACTTCTTCGTCGGGATCGTGGTGTTGCGGTCGATCAGGCGGGTGAAGACACCGCCCAGGGTTTCGATGCCCAGCGACAGCGGGGTCACGTCCAGCAGAACCACGTCCTTGACGTCGCCCTGCAGAACACCGGCCTGAATGGCGGCACCCATGGCGACAACCTCATCGGGGTTCACACCCTTGTGCGGCTCCTTGCCGAAGAACTTGGTCACTTCTTCCATGACCTTCGGCATCCGGGTCATGCCGCCGACCAGAACCACCTCGTCGATGTCCGAGGTCGACAGACCGGCGTCTTTCAGCGCGGCCTGGCACGGCTTCATCGAGGCCTTGATCAGATCGCCGACAAGGCTTTCCAGCTTGGCGCGGGTCAGCTTCATCACCATGTGCAGCGGCTGGCCGCCGTTCGGGTCCATCGAGATGAACGGCTGGTTGATCTCGGTCTGGCTGGAGGACGACAGTTCGATCTTGGCTTTCTCGGCAGCTTCCTTCAGACGCTGCAGGGCCATCTTGTCCTTGGTCAGATCGACGCCGTTTTCCTTTTTGAACTGATCGGCAAGATAGTTCACGATCCGCATGTCGAAGTCTTCACCGCCCAGGAACGTATCCCCGTTGGTGGATTTCACTTCGAACAACCCGTCGTCGATTTCCAGGATGGTCACGTCGAAAGTACCGCCGCCAAGGTCATAGACCGCGATGGTTTTGGCTTCTTTCTTGTCCAGACCATAGGCCAGGGCCGCGGCGGTCGGTTCGTTGATGATCCGCAGCACTTCCAGACCGGCGATCTTGCCGGCATCCTTGGTGGCCTGACGCTGGGCGTCGTTGAAATAGGCCGGGACGGTGATGACCGCCTGGGTCACTTCCTCGCCCAGATAGCTTTCGGCGGTCTCTTTCATCTTCTGCAGGATGAAGGCCGAGATCTGGCTGGGGGAATATTTCTCGCCACGGGCTTCGACCCATGCGTCGCCGTTGCCACCGTTGATCACGGTGAATGGCAGGTTCTTCATGTCTTTCTTCAGGTTCTCGTCGTCGAACCGGCGCCCGATCATACGCTTCACACCGAAGATGGTGTTGTCGGGGTTGGTGACGGCCTGGCGCTTGGCCGGCTGGCCAGCAAGACGTTCATTTTCGGTGAATGCAACGATAGACGGGGTGGTGCGGGCACCTTCGGCGTTTTCAATAACGCGGGCTTGCGACCCATCCATGATAGCGACGCAAGAGTTGGTGGTCCCGAGGTCGATACCGATCACTTTGGCCATGTGTATGTACCTTCTTACTTTGGCGATGTTTGGGGACGGCCCGAGACGTGGCGCCTGTCCCCGATCCCTAACATGATGCCGGGATATCCCGGCTGACTGGGCAGTATATAGGTGGCGAGTCTTTGGGCTGCAAGCGACCCATGGCGCAGGAAAACCCGTGAATGCGGGGAAATTTGCGGCCAAACTGCAGGGAAATGGCGCGGAGGGGACTAAAATGCCCGAACTGGATCTGAACGGGGTGCGCCTGTTGCCCGGCCATCTGGACCCCAAGGCACAAGCAGACCTTGTTGCAGAGGTGCGCAGGGTCTGTGCCGCCGCCCCCTTGATGCGGCACATGACGCCGCGTGGCCAGCCGCTGTCGGTGCGGATGACCGCGGCAGGAAAATTCGGCTGGATCAGTGACCGGCAGGGCTATCGCTATGCCGCGCGGCATCCCGGCGGCACCGACTGGCCGCCGATCCCCGACGTGCTGCTGCAGGTGTGGTCCGATCTGCTGCCCAAGGCCCGCGCGCCTGAAAGCTGTCTTGTGAATTTCTACGGCGAGGGCGCGCGCATGGGCCTGCATCAGGATCGTGACGAGGCCGATCTGACCCAGCCGGTGCTGTCGATCTCGCTGGGCGACGACGGGCTGTTCCGGGTGGGCGGGACCACGCGCGGCGGCAGGACGCGTTCGGTCTGGATGAAATCGGGCGACGTTGCGATCCTGCAGGGGGCAGGGCGGCTGGCCTATCACGGCGTCGACCGCATCCGCTTCGGCAGTTCTCCGCTGTTGGCGCAGGGGGGTCGGCTCAACCTGACCTTGCGCGTTGTGACCTGAGCCGCGATGCTGCGCCGAATGCGCCCAAACCCGCAGTCCGCGCTTGTCGTTGGCGCAAACGCGGGGAAAAAGGGGCCAGTAGACAGCGTGGAGTGGTACTCATGGATTTTGGTAAACTGGAAACGGAAATGCGCCGCCTGGCCCTGGAAGCCGGCGATGTGATCATGGAGATCTATGGGCGCGAGGATTTCGACGTGAAGGCGAAATCCGACGACAGTCCGGTGACCGAAGCCGACGAGGCCGCCGATGCGCTGATCTCGGCCGGGTTGCGGGCCGCTTTCCCCGATGTGCTGCTGGTGACCGAGGAACAGGCCGCCTCGCACACCGAATCCGCGTCCAGCTTCCTGATCGTCGATCCGCTGGATGGCACCAAGGAATTCGTCAAGCGTCGCGGCGATTTCACCGTGAACATCGCCTACGTGGAAAATGGTGTGCCGATCCGGGGCGTGGTCTATGCGCCGGCCAAGGATCGCCTGTTCTACACCGATGCCAGCGGCAAGACAGTCGAGGAAACCGCGCCTTTCGCCAAGGACACCAAGGGCGCGGTGACCGAGGTGTCGGTCAAGACCCCGGACAATGCCGCGCTGCTGGTTGTGGCGTCGAAAAGCCACCGCGATCAGGCCACCGACGACTATATCGCCAAGTACAACGTGGCCGACATGAAAAGCGCGGGCTCGTCGTTGAAGCTGTGCCTTGTGGCCACCGGCGAGGCGGACATCTATCCGCGCCTGGGCCGCACGATGGAATGGGACACCGCCGCCGGGCAGGCGGTGTTGATGGGCGCGGGCGGCAAGATGATCCGTTTCGATAACCATGCCCCGTTCACCTATGGTAAACCGGGGTATGAGAATCCATTCTTCATCGCCCATGCGCCGGGTGTCGAGTTGAAGGAAGCCTGATCGCCCATGTCCGTCGTCATCGTCATTCCGGCCCGCTATGCGTCGACCCGTTATCCCGGCAAACCGCTTGTCCTGCTGCGCGGGCCTGACGGCAGCGCCAAAAGCCTGATCCAAAGATCGTGGGAAGCCGCCTCGGCAGTATCGGGCATCGACCGTGTGGTGGTTGCCACCGATGACGACCGCATTCGCGCCGCGGCGGAGGCCTTTGGCGCCGAGGTGGTGATGACCGCCGAAAGCTGCGCCAATGGCACCGAACGCTGCGCCGATGCGCTGGAGCGGATGGGCGGCGGGGCCGAGATCGTGGTCAACCTGCAAGGCGATGCGCCGCTGACGCCTGCCTGGTTCGTCGAGGATCTGGTCGCGGGCCTTCAGGCCGCACCCGATTTCAAGGTGGCGACGCCGGTGCTGCGCTGTGACGGCGCGGCCCTGTCGGGGTTTCTGGCCGATCGCCGGGCCGGGCGGGTCGGCGGCACCACGGCGGTCTTCGACCGCACCCACCGGGCGCTGTATTTCTCGAAGGAAGTCATTCCCTACACCTCGGCCGACTATGCCGATGCGGCACCGACCCCGGTGTTTCACCACGTGGGCTGCTACGCCTATCGCCCCGATGCCCTGACCGCCTATGGCCAGATGCCCGAAGGGCGGCTTGAGGCGCTGGAGGGGCTGGAGCAGTTGCGTTTTATCGAAAACGGCTGGCCGGTGCTGTGTGTCGAGGTCGAAGGCCGGGGCCGCGCCTTTTGGGAGTTAAACAACCCAGAGGATGTTCCGCGGATCGAATCCATGCTTAAATTGATTGGATAGCGTCGGGTCTTGTCCGTCCTGTGGGTGCCGGCCGGAAAAGGGCGTCGCGTTGACGCGGAGTTTCAATTTGGTCGTGCAGCCGCAGAAAGTTGTCATAAAAGCAAAGTAGTCCCTTGCCGGGTCGGGAGTGCCGAACTTGCAACGGGGCGGGCCGCAGGTCATCATTTGCAAGCGGTCGTGAAAGTAGAGGAATGGGTATAGCTATGACGCGTAAGGTCACCAAAGCCGTGTTTCCGGTGGCCGGAATGGGAACAAGGTTCCTGCCGGCAACGAAATCGATCCCCAAGGAAATCATGACTCTGGTGGACCAGCCGTTGATCCAGTACGCGATCGACGAGGCACGCGCCGCGGGCATCACCGACTTCATCTTCGTGACCTCACGCGGGAAATCCGCGCTTGAGGACTATTTCGACGGCGCCCCACTGCTGGAGCAGACCTTGAAGGAAAAGGGCAAGACCAAGCTGCTGAAGGCGCTGCACAAGACTGACATGCCATCCGGTGCGATCTCTTACGTGCGCCAGCGCGAGGCGTTGGGGCTGGGCCACGCGGTCTGGTGTGCCCGCCGCCTGATCGGGGACGAGCCCTTTGCCGTGCTGCTGCCCGACGATGTGATCGACAGTGAAACCCCCTGCCTGAAGCAGATGGTCGATGCCTATGAGAACACCGGCGGTTGCATGGTCGCGGCCATGGAAGTGCCGCACGAGAAGATTTCGTCCTACGGGGTGCTGGACGTGGCCGACGACAAGGACGCAACCGTGTCGGTGAAAGGCATGGTCGAAAAGCCCAAGGCCGAGAACGCGCCGTCGAACCTGGCGGTCATCGGCCGATACATCCTGTCGCCGGCGGTTCTGGACAGCCTGAACGAGATGAAGACGGGCGCCGGGGGCGAGATCCAGCTGACCGATGCCATCGCGGCACAGATCAACACCGCCGAAGGCGTGCACGGCCACCGGTTCAACGGTCAGCGATTCGACTGCGGTTCGAAAGCGGGCTTCCTGCAGGCAACGGTCGCCTTCGGTCTGGCCCGGGAAGAGCTGGGCGATGAATTCCGTGCCTTCCTGCACGAATACCTCGCCATCCGCAGCGCCGCCGAATAACACCGCTGCATCGCCGAACATGAAAAAACCGCCGTGGGATCCGCGGCGGTTTTCCTGTGTCAGGGCTGTGCTTGCGCGTCAGGCGGCCTTGGATTCCTCGGCGCCCGCCAGAATCGTGTAAAGGATCGACGGGTCGTCGTTGGCACGCAGCTGCGCCTGGATCTTGGGATTGCGCAGCGCCCGCGACACGACGGCCAGCGCCTTGAGGTGCTGAACGCCGCTGTTTTCCGGTGCGAACAACGCAAAGACCAGATCCACCGGCTGATGATCGACCGAATCGAACGGCAAGGGGCGTTCCAGCTTCATGAAGACGCCGACAACCTTGTCCAGACCGTCCATGCGGGCATGGGGAAGGGCGATGCCACCCCCCACGCCGGTCGGGCCGATGCTTTCCCTGTCCAGCAGGGCATCGACCGCATCATCCGGGCACAACCCATAAACGGACGCCGAAAGATCACTGAGATCGCGAAGGAGTTTCTTCTTGCTGGACATGCCAGCAACCACCTTCACGGCCTCGGGGTTCAGTAGGGATCCTAGAGTCATGCCTTGGGCTTGTCCTTCCCGCTGCTGGGCGGTCTCTGGTGTCACGCGGGGGCGGTGCTGGGCTCGATCCAGCCGATATTGCCGTCCTCGCGACGGTACACGACGTTTACACCATCCGTACCTTCATTGCGGAACACCAGCACCGGCGCCTCGGCCAGTTCCATCTGCATCACCGCTTCGCCCACCGAGATCGACGGGATGCGGGTTTGCATCTCGGCGATGATGACCGGGGTCAGCGAGTCGGGCTCCGAGTCTTCGGGGCTGTCATCCGCCGCGATCACATAGGACGAACCGCCGATTACATCAACCGGTTGTTGACGATCCTTGTGGTGGTCTTTCAGGCGGCGCTTGTAACGGCGCAACTGCTTTTCCATCTTCTCGCCGCAGGAATCGAACGCGGGGTAGATGTCGAAGGCGTGGGCCTTCGCCTGTACCGTCAGCCCGGTCGACAGGTGAATGGTCGCTTCACATTGAAACTCCTGAGCGTTCTTGGAGAAGACGATCACCGCATCGGTCGGACGTTCGGCATACTTTTCCAGAAGGCCCGACATTTCGGTCTTCACATAGGTTTGCAGCGCATCGCCAATGTCGATTTGTTTCCCGGTGATCTGATAACGCATGTTACCTCCAGTGCGTTGCGGCATCCCGGTTCCCGGTGCAACAGGGCTATCGCCCGGCTGGTTAAGGAACTGTGAATGCCAGTGTCAAAACTGACTGCGACCCGGTTAGGGGACCCGACAACTTTGGTCGGATCCAAGGCGCGAGGCAAGCAAGATGAAGCATATCGGACCTGTGGCGGTACGACTTTGCCCCAAGTCAAACTTTGCTCGAAAACCCTTCTCTTGCGGGCCAAAACTCAATCAATGCGGAATCCTTCTCCCAGATAGACCCGGCGGACATTTTCGTTCTGAACCACGTCTTCGGTCGATCCGCTCATCAGAACCTTGCCGTCATGAAGTATATAGGCACGGTCGACGATTTCCAAAGTCTCGCGGACATTGTGATCGGTGATCAGCACGCCGATTCCGCGGGTTTTCAGTTGTGAAACCAGCGCCCGGATGTCGCCCACGGCGATGGGATCGACCCCGGCAAAGGGTTCGTCCATCAGCACGTACCGGGGATCGGCGGCCAGGCAGCGCGCGATCTCGACGCGCCGGCGTTCGCCCCCCGACAGGGACAGGGCGCGGGACCGGCGCAGGTGCTCGATAGAGAATTCCGACAGAAGCTCTTCCAGCCGCTCGCGCCGCGTGGTGCGGTCGGGCGTGGCAATCTCGAGAATCGACAGGATGTTGTCTTCCACGTTCAGCCCGCGAAAGATGCTGACCTCCTGCGGCAGGTACCCGATTCCCATGCGGGCGCGGCGATACATCGGCAGCAGCGTCACGTCCTGGCCGTCCAGGATGACCTGCCCGCCTTCGGGCGTCACCAGCCCGGCGATGGAGTAGAAACAGGTGGTCTTGCCCGAGCCGTTCGGCCCCAGAAGGGCCACGACCTCGCCGCGCTTCAGATCCAGCGAAACATCGCGGATCACCGGCCGCTTGCGATAGCTTTTGCGCAGGCCGACCACATGCAGACCCATGCCGCCGTCGGTCACTTCCAGCTGCGGGTCGGGCGTTCGCGCCAAACGGGGCGCGATCACGGCTGTTCGTCCTGGGGCTGCAGGATTGTGCGCACCCGCCCCGCGACCTGCCCGATGCCGGTTTCCAGATCGACCACCAGCCGTTCTCCGGCGACGGTGTTGGCGCCCTGGGTCAGCAGCACATTGCCGGTCATCACGACCTCGTTGGACAGGGGGGTATAGATCGCCTCGTCGCCCTCGGCGGCTTCTTCGGGGGTCACAAGCAGCACGTCGTCGCGCGCGGTGATGGTCTTGATGTCGCTGCCCAGAGAGCCGTCTTCCAGCACCACGTATTCCACCAGAACCCATTGCGCCGACAGCCGCATGTCGCCCTGCACCGCCACCACGTTGCCGGTGAACAGCGCGGTGCCGGCGTCGCGGGTCAGATCAAGCTGATCCGAAGTGACCTCGACCGGCGCATCGGGATCGGCATTGCGGAACCCGCCCGTGGCAACGCTGGTCTGTGCCGCAACGGGCTGCGCCAGGCACAAGGCGACCAGGCCCAGGATGATCCGAAAATGTCGTCGCATGGTCTACCCCCGCCGTTCCCCTCAGGGGATGTATACCAGTCGCACGCCACCCGTGAAGAGCATCCGCGTGCGCGTGTCGTCCTCGGGATCGGTAAACACTTCCATCTGGCCCGCGTCCAGTGTTCCCAGTGGCCCGTCGGCCGAGATCGGTGTGAGGGTCCGCATATAGGTCAGGTCCGAGCGCAGCTCCAGCGCATCGGTGCGGATGCGGTAACCGTCCGACGTCAGGATCAGCACGTCCTCGGTCAGGTGCGACACCATGTTGATGTCATCCATGACCCCTGTGCGCGAGGTGATCTCGTAGGTCTGTGCATCCTGTGTGAGCAATTCGGCAAACAGATCGGTGCCGTGGGTGACCCGTGGCAGATCCTCGTCGGGCAACAGCGCCTTGGCGGTGATCTTCACTTCGGCCCCGTCCTCGGTGACCGAGGCATGGATCGGGGCGCCCAGCCGTTGTTGCTCGGCCAGTTCCGACACGGAATCGTCGGCATAGCGCAGGGCTTCGCCCTCAGGTGGAGTGCGGGCCAGCAGGAACATGGTCGACATCAGGCCGATGGCCCCAAGGGGCAACAGGATCTTGCCCGCCACCACCAGCCGGGAATAGGTGTTCCCGTGCGGGCCCACGGGTCAGATGACCCCGGCGCGCAGACAGTCGTGAATGGTCAGAATGCCCACGGCCTGCGCCGATTGCCCGCCGTCCACGACGAAAAGACTGGTGATCTTGCGCTCTTCCATCATGTGCACCGCCTCTTCGGCCAATACCTGTGGCGGCACGGTCTTGGGGTTGGCGGTCATCACGGTTTCGGCGGTCTGGTCCAGCAGCCCGTCCATGTGGCGCCGAAGGTCGCCGTCGGTGATGACGCCCACAAGTGCGCCGCCTGCATCGGTCACGCCGACCACGCCAAAGCCCTTCTGGCTCATGGTGACCAGCGCTTCGGTCATCGGGGTCGTCGTGGCGACCAGCGGGATCTTCGCGCCGGTGTTCATCAGGTCGGCCACCTTGGAAAGCTGCGCCCCCAACTTGCCGCCGGGATGGAATTTGCGGAAATCCTGCGGCGAGAATTCGCGATGCTTCATCAGCGCCACGGCCAGCGCGTCTCCCAGAACCAGCGTCATGGTGGTCGACGACGTGGGCACAATGCCGGTGCCGCAGGCTTCGGGCGCTTGCGGCAGCACCAGCGCCACGTCGGACTGTCGCAACAGCGTGCTGTCGGGGCGGCTGGCGACGCCGATCAGCGGAATGCCGAAGCGGCGCGTGTGGGCGATCATGTCGGCCAGTTCCGGGGTTTCGCCCGAATTCGACAGCATCATCACCACATCGCCTTCGGCCAGCATGCCAAGGTCGCCATGGCTGGCCTCGGCCGGATGCACGAAATGCGCCGGCGTGCCGGTCGAGGCCAGCGTGGCCGCGATCTTGCGCGCGATATGGCCCGACTTGCCCATGCCCGAGACGATGACCCGGCCCGAGGCTTCCAGCAGCAGGGCAACGGCCGCCCCGAAACTGTCGTCCAGCGAAGCATCAAGCTGATGTAGGGCCGCGATCTCGGTCGCGATGACCTGATGGCCGGTGTCCAGAAAGGCTTGGGTGTCTTGGGTCATGCGTGCGCAAAAATATCCGTGTCGGGCCAGCCTTCCAGATCAAGCCGGGCCCGTGTGGGCAGGAAGTCGAAGCAGGCCTTTGCCAGCTTGGTGCGGTCTTCGCGCGCAAGCCGTTCGTCCAGCTTCTCGCGCAGGGCGTGCAGGTGCAACACGTCGGAGGCAGCATAGTCGAGCTGGGCGTCGGTCAGGGTCTTGGCCCCCCAGTCGCTGGTCTGCTGCTGCTTCGAGATATCGACACTGAGCAACTCGTTTACAAGGTTCCGCAGCCCGTGACGGTCGGTATAGGTGCGCACCAGCCGCGAGGCGATCTTGGTGCAATAGACCGGCGCCGCCAGTGCGCCAAAGGCGTGGTACATTGCGGCGATGTCGAACCGGCCGAAGTGGAACAGCTTCAGCACCGTCGGGTCGCGCAGCATCCGGGCGATGTTCGGCGCCTCGGTCTGGCCCTTGGCGATCTGCACCAGATGGGCATTGCCGTCGCCGCCCGACATCTGGATCACGCACAGCCGGTCGCGGTGCGGGTTCAGACCCATGGTTTCGCAGTCGATGGCCACCACGGGCCCAAGGTCCAGCCCATCGGGAAGGTCATTCTGGTAAAGGTGGTTTGCCACGGTCAGCCCTTTGTCGTTTTCCGGATCGGTAGTCCACCACGCCCGCCATGTCAAAACATTGGCGGAATTTCGGGCTTTTGGCGAAAAGGGTCCGGTCCGGGGCCGACAGGGATCGGCCCCGGTGCAAGGGGTACGGCGGTGGGCGCCCCTAATGCGCGGGCTTGATGAAGGTGCCGTTGCGCAGGTCACGCATGGCGGTCATCAGCTCCTCGCGGGTGTTCATCACGATGGGGCCGTGCCAGGCCACCGGCTCCTGAATCGGCGCGCCCGAGACCAGCAGGAAGCGCACGCCCTCGGGACCGGCCTGCACCGTGACCTCATCCCCGGTGCCAAAGCGGATCAGGGTGCGGTTGCCGGACAGGTCGCGGATGTTGACCTCTTCGCCGCCGACCTCTTTCTCCAGCAAAACGCCGCTGGGGGCCGAAGCATCGGCAAAGGCCGCCGATCCGTCGAACACATAGGCGAAGGCGCGGCGATAGGTGTCGACCTTGAAGGTTTTCTTCACCCCGGCGGGTACGAAGATGTCCAGGTACTGCGGATCGGCAGCGATGCCGTCCACCGGCCCGCGCTTGCCCCAGAATTCGCCGATGATGACCTTCACACGGGTGCCGTCATCGTCGATGATCTCAGGGATATCCGCGCCCTTCACATCCTGATAGCGCGGCGCGGTCATCTTCAGGCTGGAGGGCAGGTTGGCCCAAAGCTGGAAACCGTGCATCTGGCCTTGCGCGTTGCCCTTAGGCATCTCCTGATGCAGGATGCCCGACCCGGCGGTCATCCATTGCACATCGCCCGCGCCCAGCGTGCCGGTGTTGCCCAGGCTGTCGCCGTGGTCCACCGTGCCGTTCAGCACATAGGTGATGGTCTCGATGCCGCGATGCGGATGCCACGGAAAGCCCTTCAGGAAGTCCTCGGGGCGATCGTTGCGGAAGTCATCGAACAGAAGGAACGGATCCAACTCCTCGGGATCCTGAAATCCGAAAGCGCGATGCAGTTTGACGCCGGCCCCCTCAAGGGTGGGCACGGCCTTGCGTTGATTTGCGACAGGTCTGATGGACATGAGCCTATCTCCTTTCACTCAGGAAGATAGGGCGTGTGTTCGCTGCGCTCAATGGCACAGAGTGTGCTGGCGTGCGCGTGGTCTGTGCATTGGTGCTGGATGTTGGGCGTCGTCCGGGACCGATGCGGGTTTGGTTTTGCTGCCAAGGGACCTTGGAATTGTTCCGGAGGGCCACAACGCGCCAACCGTCGGTATCGTCAAATGGATTGCGACCGCTGTGCAGCTTTCAGCCTAAGCGCTGAAGAATCTCAACTTTATCTCCTGGAATGTGTTTGCCTTCATCGTCGGCATCATTCCGTGGTTTCTTGTCGGCGTCCCTTGGAAGGGCGTGCGATCATGGGTGTTCACGTTGGGGCGTCTATTGCGAACCTGGGCGGGTATCTGAGCGCTTGGCCACCTTTCGGGGCTGGTCTCTGCCTGTGGTTCAATGTGCCGGTCCGGACCAAACCAACAAAAAAGCCCGGCACCAAGGCCGGGCTTTTGAAACCTTCCAGACGCGGATCACACCCAGGGGCGCGCAGCGCTGGCCGTGGCTTCGAAGGCGTCGATGGCAGCGATCTTCTCGAAGGTCAGGCCGATGTCATCCAGACCGTTCAGCAGGCAATGCTTGCGGAAGGGATCGACCTCGAAGGCAAGGGTGCCGCCGTCGGGGCCCTTGATCGTCTGGTTTTCCAGATCGACCGAGATGGTGGCATTGGCGCCGCGCTGGGCGTCGTCCATCAGCTTGTCCACGTCTTCCTGTGGCAGCACGATCGGCAGGATGCCGTTCTTGAAGCAGTTGTTGTAGAAGATGTCGGCAAAGCTGGGCGCGATCACCACGCGGATGCCGAAATCCAGCAGCGCCCAGGGCGCGTGCTCGCGCGACGAGCCGCAGCCGAAGTTGTCGCCCGACACAAGGATCTGCGCGTTGCGGTACTGTGGCTTGTTCAGCACGAAATCCGGAATTTCCTTGCCGTCGTCGTCATAGCGCATCTCGTCGAACAGGTTCACGCCCAGACCAGACCGCTTGATCGTCTTCAGGAACTGCTTGGGGATGATCATGTCGGTATCGACATTGATCAATGGCAGCGGAGCGGCAACACTCTCGACGACCGTGAATTTTTCCATAGTAGAATCCTTGCTGCTTTGCGTAGTTCCGGGCAAGAGTTGCCCGGACGGCACCGCCAGACCTTCTGCCAAAAATCTGGTCCGGGGTCCAGCGCCGAGGAGAGTGGTGCGATGAACGGACTATCACGACATTGGATGTGGGCCACGGCTCTGGTTGCTGCGGTAAGCGGCGCGGCCCAGGCCCAGACCCAAACCCAGTATGACGAGGACAACGGCCGGCTTGAGCTGCCGCTGTGGGAGTTGGGCATTGGCCTGACCGGACGGCAGACCGCCGAATATCCGGGTTCCAGCGACTATGCGACCCGCGTCGTCGCCTTTCCCTACATCGCCTATCGCGGCAAGTTCCTTGAGATCGGTGAACAGGAAACCCTGCGCTTCATCCCGTTCCAGACCGAGCGGTTCGAACTGGCGTTTTCCTTCGACGGCAACTCGGCCGTGGAACGGCGCAGCACCGAATTGCAGGGCGCCCTGCCGGATCTGGATGCGCTGGTCGAATTCGGGCCGGAATTCATCTGGCGTGCGGCCGAGATCGATCCGGTCTTCGGCGACCGCACCCTTGGCCGGGTGGAGCTGGCCCTGCAGACGCGTGGCGCCTTTTCCGTCGGCTGGCCGCCGGAATACGAAGGCTTCGTGGTCCGCCCGGTGCTGCGTTATCGCCAGAACGGCGCCCTGAAACCCGGCAGCCGTGTGGAGGCCGCCATCGGGCCGTTGTTCGGCACGCAGGGCATCAACGAATATTTCTACGCGGTGGATGACAGCAACGGCGGCGGCTACAAGGCCAGCCAGGGCTACATGGGCACCGAGATCACGGCCTCGATCCGCTATCCGGTGTCGCGCCGGGTGCGTCTGATCGGCGGCGTCGGTCTGGGGATCCTGTCCGGTGCGGTCAGCGAGGACAGCCCGCTGTTCGAAAGCAACTTCAGTGCTTCGGGCTATATCGGCTTCACCGCCAGCATCTTCCAAAGCAAGCGGCAGGCGCTGAAGGATCGCTAGGCGCGATCCGGGTTGGCGATGTCGGGAAAGTGCCGCCTTTGGCCCGCGGCAGGGCAGGGCGCGGCGGGACAACCCGCCGCGCGCCGGATCACTTGCGGTGCGCGCGCACGAAGAAGGCCAGCGCGATCAGGCCCGAGCCGTTGAACAGCAGTTCGATCCCCAGAAGGATGCCCAGCAGGCTGACCGAGGCGACCGCGAAATTGGCGATGATATAGCCGGCCAGCAGCACCGACAGGGCGCCCGACAGCAGCATCGGCCAGAAGTACGGGGTCGATTTCATTCCCCAGGCCAGCACCAGCCGCAGGATGCCGCTGGCGGCCAGCATGATGGTGACCAGCAGCGCCAGCGAGATCACGCCTTCCAGCGGGTTGGCGATGAAGGACACGCCGAGAAACAGCATCAGCACGCCCATGGCGACCGAGAAGATCTTGCGCCCGGTGCCCGTTTCCGACAGCCCCAGGAAAACCTGGATGCCGCCGAGGATCAGGAACAGAAGGCCGGTCACGATGGTCACCGCCATCGAGGCCGCGACCGCGTTGCCAAGGGCAAACAGCCCGAAGACCACCGACAGGATGCCGAGGATCAGCCATTTCGTCCAACTCTTCATGTCTTGAGTCTCCGGTTCGTTTTCTGGGTCAGGCGTCGGTCAGGGTGCGCACGTCGGTCAGCTTGCCGGTGACGGCGGCAGCGGCGGCCATGGCCGGGCTGAGCAGGTGGGTGCGTCCGCCCCGGCCCTGACGACCTTCGAAGTTGCGGTTCGAGGTGGCCGCGCAACGTTCGCCGGGGGCCAGCTGGTCGGGGTTCATGGCAAGGCACATGGAACAGCCCGCCAGGCGCCATTCGAAGCCGGCCTCCTTGAAGATGTCGGCCAGACCTTCTTCCTCGGCCTGGGCGCGGACCAGACCCGAACCCGGCACGACCATGGCGCGCATGCCTTCCTTGATCTTGCGGCCCTTCAGGATGGCGGCGGCGGCGCGCAGGTCCTCGATTCGGCCGTTGGTGCAGGACCCGATGAAGACCGTGTCGATCTCGATCTCGGTCAGCGGCGTGCCCGGCTTCAGGCCCATGTATTCCAGCGAGCGCGCGGCGGCTTCCACCTTGCCGCCCTTGAAATCCTCGGGCGCGGGAACCTTGGCGGTGATCGGCAGCACATCCTCGGGCGAGGTGCCCCATGTCACCACCGGCTCGATCTCTTCGCCCTTCAGGGTGATGACCTTGTCGAAATGCGCGCCCTCGTCGGTGTAGAGGGTTTGCCACCACTCCATTGCGGCGTCCCAATCGGCGCCTTTCGGTGCGTGCGGGCGGCCCTTGACGTAGGCAAAGGTCTTTTCATCCGGCGCGATCAGACCGGCGCGGGCACCGCCCTCGATGGCCATGTTGCATACGGTCATGCGGCCTTCCATCGACAAGTCGCGGATCGCCTCGCCGCAGTATTCGATGACATAGCCGGTGCCGCCGGCGGTGCCGGTGACGCCGATCACCGCCAGCGTGATGTCCTTGGCGGTGACGCCCGGACGCAGCTTGCCGGTGACTTCCACCTTCATGTTCTTGGATTTCTTCTGGATCAGGGTCTGGGTGGCCAGAACATGTTCCACTTCCGAGGTGCCGATGCCATGCGCCAGTGCGCCGAAGGCGCCATGGGTGGCGGTGTGGCTGTCGCCGCAAACCACGGTCATGCCGGGCAGGGTCCAGCCTTGTTCCGGGCCGACGATGTGCACGATGCCCTGACGCACGTCAGACACCGGGTAGTAGTGGATGCCGAAGTCCTTGGCGTTCTTGTCCAGCGCGGCGACCTGGATGGCCGAATCCTCGGTCATGTTCTTGGGATCTTCACGGCCCGGCGTTGTGGGCACGTTGTGATCGGGCACGGCGATGGTCTTGTCCGGCGCGCGCACGGTGCGGCCCGCCATGCGCAGCCCTTCGAAGGCCTGCGGGCTGGTGACTTCGTGCACCAGGTGGCGGTCGATATACAGAAGGCTGGTGCCGTCCTCGGCCTCATGGGCCAGGTGGGCGTCCCAGATCTTGTCGTAAAGCGTCTTCGCTGCGGTCATGGCGGGTCTCTCCCGAGAATGTATGGCGGTCTGATCAGATGGCGGTGCGGGACAGGTCAGGCACCAAGGCGGGCCGTGGCCGTGCGGGCCTGCCCGTAAAAGCGCCACGGCAGGCGCGCGCGGTCGTCCATATCGAAGATGCCGATCATGCAACGGGCCATAGCCGCTTGGCGCGATCTGTTCAAGCTTCGGGCGCGGCCGGGACCGGGCCGGCGCGTGTTTTGTTGATCTGTTGCGCGGGCCGGCCCGTATCCCTTTGCAAATGGAGATCAACGATGCCGAAACTGATCAAGACCCTGCACCTGTCGCTGGTGGGCGGCTTTCTGGCCGCTTCGGTGGCCGCCGCCCCCGAGGCACGGATGTACAAGGGCTATGAAACCCCCGCCTACACGGTGGTCGAAAGCGATGGGCCGATCGAGATCCGCGACTACGCCCCCTACCTCAGCGCCGAGGTGACGGTGGATGGCAGCCGCACCGGTGCCGCGAACCGCGGGTTCCGGGTGCTGGCCAACTACATTTTCGGCGGCAACGAAGACGAACAGAAGGTCGCCATGACCTCGCCGGTGGCGCAGCTTCCCGGCCTGCCGGACGGTGTTTCGGGCAGCGAAGCGGGGGACGACGGCCTTTGGACGGTGCGTTTCATGATGCCGCGCGAATTCGATGCCGAAAGCCTGCCGCGACCGGAAAACCCGGCGATCCGGATCACCACGACACCGGGTGACCGGCAGGTGGTGATCCGCTTTTCCGGCCGCTGGACCGACAGCGCCCTGCGTGAACACGCTGCCACCTTGCAGGCCTGGGCCGAAGACCGCGACCTGACCCTTGCGGGGCCGCCGCGGTTCTATTTCTACGACGCGCCCTTCACGCTGCCGGGGAACCGCCGCAACGAGGTTGCCTATCGCCTGCAATAGCTGCACTGCGGCATTGGCGGGGGATCATTGAGATTTCAGGCGTCCGATGCTATGTTGGAAGGGTCAGGCACCGGATGGCGGTGCCTTTAGAAGGAGTGCAAACCCTGTCTCGAATCGACCAAGCGGTCCCCGTTGGGACAGCCCATCCGGCACCTGCCGATGTTTCTCTTTCGGCGCAAAGCGACGAAACGCTTGCCCGAATCCTCTCCTCACTCTCTGAAGACAAGGCCGAAGACGTGATCTCGATCGATCTGCGTGGACGCTCCGAAATGGCCGATCACATGGTGATCGCCACCGGGCGCTCGTCGCGGCAGGTCTCGGCGATGGCCGAAAAGCTGACCGATCGGCTCAAGCACGATCTGGGCGTTGGTTGCAAGGTCGAGGGAAAGGATCAGGGGGATTGGGTGCTCATCGATGCGGGCGATGCCATCGTGCATCTGTTCCGTCCCGAGGTGCGCGAGTTCTACCAGCTCGAAAAGATGTGGATTGCCCCCGGTTCGGCCGAAGGCTGAGCGAAAAGGGGATTTCGGGTGAAGGTTTCGTTGTGTGTTGTGGGCCGCCTGCGCGGCGGGCCCGAGAAAGATCTTGTCGATACCTATCTGGAGCGGTTCACCCGCAGCGGGCGGCAGCTTGGGCTGGGTCCGGTGCAGGTGCTCGAGGTCGAGGATCGCAAGGGCGGCGGGCCGGCGGGCGAGGCCGCGCTGCTGGACAAGATCTGCCCTGCGGGGGCCGTGCGGCTGGCGCTGGATGAGCGCGGGCGGCAGATGACTTCGCCCGAATTCGCCGACCTGCTGGCCGAGTGGCGCGATGCAGGCAACAGCGAGCTGGCGATCTTCATCGGCGGGGCGGACGGGTTCGAACAGGGGTTCCGTCACGGTTGCGACCGCTGGATGTCCTTTGGGCCGATGGTCTGGCCGCATATGTTGGCCCGCGTGATGATTGCCGAGCAGCTCTATCGCGCGGCCTCGATCCTCGCCGGATCTCCGTACCACCGCGAATAGATGCGCGCCTTGCCCGATCCGGGGTGCGACCGCGCGCCGAAGGCGCGCCCGGCCCAACGGGACGCCGGGCCTGAAAAGGCCCAAGTCCGGGCGGGAGTTCCCCTTGCACCAAAGTCACTGCGCCGCGATACCGGAACCAGCCCTGTGACCCGAGGATCCGACCGCCTGCCATGACCCCGCATCTGTTTTCCTTTGGACACGGCTATTCCGCCCGTGCCCTGTCCCGCCTGCTGCTGCCCAAGGGCTGGCACATCACCGGCACCACGCGCGACGCTGCAAAGGCCGAGGCGTTGCGGGCCAAGGGGATCGCACCACTGGTGCTGCCCGGCGACGACCCGCTCCCCGTCCTTGGCACGGCCACGCATCTGTTGGTTTCAGCGGGACCGTCGGCGGCGGGCGACCCGGCCCTTGCCGCGCTTCGTCCGGCGCTGGACGCGGTCGCCCCAGCGCTGAAATGGATGGGGTATCTGTCCACGACCGGCGTTTACGGCGACCACGCGGGCGGCTGGGTGGACGAAGACACCCCCCTGACACCGGCCACCCGGCGTGGACAGCTTCGGGTCGAGGCCGAGGCCGCCTGGCAGGCCTTTGCCGCTGAAACCGGGCTTCCCTTGCACATTTTCCGCCTGGCGGGCATCTATGGCCCCGGACGTGGCCCCTTTGCCAAGGTGCGTGCCGGCACCGCGCGGCAGATCATCAAGCCGGGGCAGGTGTTCTCGCGCATCCACGTCGATGACATCGCCCAGGTCCTTGCCGCCTCCATCGCCCGGCCCAACCCCGGCGCGATCTACAATCTGTGCGACGACGACCCGGCCCCGCCGCAGGACGTGCTGGCCCATGCCGCGCATCTGCTGAACCTGCCCGAGCCGCCGCGCGAGGATTGGGACAGCGCCGAGATGACGCCGATGGCGCGCAGCTTCTATGCCGAAAGCAAACGGGTGCGGAACGACCGCATCAAGGACGAGCTTGGCGTCACCCTGAAATACCCCGACTATCGCGCCGGTCTGGCCGCACTTCTGGCCGAGGAACAGGCCGGCTAGACCCGCCGCAGCCGGTTCAGCCCCAGTTGTGCTGCCCAGAGCACCAGCAGAAACACCAGCCCCGAAGCGAAGGTCACGCCGTAGAACACCGCCCGCTCGGCCAGCACCATGTCGTTCAGAAACGGATAGGGCAGCCCGTTGGTGACGCTGCCCACAGGTTCGGCATTCAGCGGATGCACCACGCCCTCGGCCCAGACCACATAGGCCAGCACAAGCACCCCCAGCCACAGCGCCACCCGCAGCGGCCATCGGAAGGCGCGCTTGATCCACAGCACGTCGATCCATTGCAACAGCGGCCCCAGCAGGTGCAGGTAATACTCGCGGTAGGCGACGATCTGCTTGTCCCCCATCACCAGCGTCGGATCGGTAAAATACAGCCGCCAGTAGGACACCACGACGATCATGTTGACCACCGCCACCACCGAGACGAAGACCTCGGCCTTCGGTCCGGGGCGGCCAAGGGCGGGCACCAGCATCAGTGCTGCCGCAACAAGGCTGCCGGTCAGCGCCCAGATGGTCAGATAGCGGAATTGCCAGCCGAATTCGGCCATGTTGCCGAAGTCCTCGACCCGGAAGCGGTCGGCGAAATAGAAGGCCGTCAGCGCCAGAACGACGAGGCGATAGATCAGAACGGGGCGGGACATGGGCAGCTCCGGCAGGCGCGCTGAGGATCAGGCCACCCTAGCAGGATCGCAGGGACAGGCCAGAGGGGAGGATCGGAGACCCGCCGCGTGCGAGCGTGTGGGCGCACACCCACGGCATGGGGCCGCCTCTGGCCTGTCCTGCCACCATAGCGTGCAAACAGGTCCAGGGGGAGTCCGGGTTTTCGGATGTTTGATGTAACGGCGCGGTTTCCCGTCGGGGCCTATTCGGTATCCGCAAAATAGTCTTCGTCGATGCTTCGGATGTGCACAGTTCTGCGCCGCCGGACGCCGACCTCGTATTGAATCATCTTGTTGGCGAGGTCTTGGCCGTCAATCAGGACAATGCGATGCTGCACCTTTTCCACATAACTCAAAGCATGCTTGGAAAAGCTCGATGTCGTCACGAACACGCCTTTACTTGCCGCTACACCGGTCAACGATCCGACAAACGCCTGAAGGGCTTCCCGACCGACTTTGTTGTCCGGTCGATACCTCTTGGCCTGAAGGTAGATTGCATCCAGGCCCAGGCTGTCTTCATCGATAATCCCGTCGAAACCTCCATCGCCTGATGCGGGGGTTTCCCGGTACATCTGGTCCTTGCCACCGCCGAATCCCATGGCACGCAACAGATCGAGGATCAGTCTTTCGAAGCGCACCGGGCTGAGCGCCAGAACCTCTTGCAAGAGGTTTTCGGCCAGTACCGAATTCAGAAGCTCTGCCGAGTTCAGAAGAAGCTCTTCCGGCGTACTGCCGGTTTCGATTGCCGGGTGCTCGTCCTGGTCCGCAACCGGTCTGTCTGCGGGGCCTTTGCGTTTCCCCGAGGACTCCAGCCAACCCGCAAAGCTGGACACTTGCTTCAACACTTGATTGTCGATGCGGTCCGGATGGTCCTGAAGAACCTTGCGACCGAAATCCGTTATCACATGCGTGTTTCGTTTCGGACTTTCCAGACAGCCGGCTTTGGAAAGATAGGTGCGGGCCCAATGGGCGCGGTCGCTCAACACGGTCTTCTTGCCACTGGGAAGCATTTCGGAGGCTTCCTCGTCCGTCAGGGCCAATTCCGCCTTCAGGTACGGAAGTGTCTCGGAAACCTTCGTTGCGCCCTTCTCAAATGCAGCAAGAACCGGGCGCATCAACGTTTGGTAATCTGGAACTGAAATAGGCCTATCCTCGGATCGCCTGTGCAATCTGCTCCACCCCCAGCACATCCAGCACGCGGGCCTCGATGTCTTCGGCGTTCATGGCGGCGCTGGCGTACATGTCTTCGGGGCTGGCCTGGTCGATGAAGGTGTCGGGGAAGACCATCGAACGGTACTTGAACCCACGATCAAACACCCCTTCCTCGGCCAGCAGTTGCGCCACATGGCTTCCGAAACCGCCGATGGCGCCCTCTTCGATGGTGATCATCGCCTCATGATCGGCGGCCAGTTGCAGGATCAGGTCGCGGTCCAGCGGCTTGGCAAAGCGGGCATCGGCCACGGTGGGCGAGATGCCGCGTGCCATCAGCCCTTCGCGGGCCTTCATGACCTCGGACAGACGCGCTCCGAAGGACAGGATCGCCACGCGCGCGCCCTCGGCCATGATGCGGCCCTTGCCGATTTCCAGCGGCTCGCCACGTTCGGGCATGTCGACGCCCACGCCTTCGCCACGCGGGAAGCGGAAGGCCGAGGGGCGGTCGTCGATGGCCGCAGCGGTGGCCACCATGTGCACCAGTTCGGCCTCATCGGCGGCGGCCATCACCACCATGTCGGGCAGATTGGCCAGGAACGCGATGTCAAAGCTGCCCGCATGGGTCGGCCCGTCGGCGCCCACCAGCCCGGCGCGGTCGATGGCAAAGCGCACCGGCAGGCGCTGGATCGCCACATCGTGCACCACCTGGTCATAGCCGCGTTGCAGGAAGGTGGAATAGAGCGCGCAGAAGGGTTTCAGCCCGCCCGCGGCCAGACCGGCGGCGAAGGTTACCGCGTGCTGCTCGGCGATACCCACGTCGAAACAGCGGCTGGGATAGCGCTCGGCAAACAGGTTCAGGCCGGTGCCATCGGGCATGGCGGCGGTGATGGCGGCGATGCGGTCATCCTGCGCGGCCTCCTTCAGCAGCGCGTCGGAAAACACCTTGGTATAGCTGGGCGCGTTCGACGGGGCCTTTTTCTGGGTGCCGGTGGCCACATCGAACTTGGCGGTGGCATGGCCCCGGTCGCGGCGGCCCTCGGCGGGGGCATAGCCTTTGCCCTTCTTGGTGATCGTGTGGATCAGGATCGGCCCCTTGGCCCGCGCCTTGACCGTGCGCAGCACCGGCAGAAGCTGGTGCAGGTCGTGCCCATCCACCGGGCCGATATATGAAAAGCCCAATTCCTCGAACATGGTGCCGCCAACGACCGAGTGTTTCAGCAGATCCTTGGCCCGCCGCGCGCCTTCCTTGAAAGGTTCGGGCAGAAGGCTGACGGCGCCCTTGGCGGCGGATTTCAACTCCTGGTAGGGCTCGCCCGCGTACAGGCGGTTCAGATAGGACGACAGCGCGCCCACCGGCGGAGCGATGGACATGTCGTTGTCGTTCAGGATGACGATCATCCGCTTTTTCAGGTGACCGGCGTTGTTCATCGCTTCGAAGGCCATGCCGGCGGACATCGACCCGTCGCCAATGACCGCGATGGCATCGCCGATGCCATGGTCGGGTGCCCCGCCAAGATCGCGCGCCGCCGCGAACCCCAGCGCCGCCGAGATCGAGGTCGAGGAATGCGCCGCCCCGAACGGGTCATAGGGGCTTTCGGCCCGCTTGGTGAACCCCGACAGCCCGCCCTTCTGGCGCAGGGTGCGGATCCGCTCGCGCCGTCCGGTCAGGATCTTGTGCGGATAGCACTGGTGGCCCACGTCCCAGATGATCTTGTCGCGCGGCGTATCGAACACCGCGTGCAGGGCCACGGTCAGTTCGACCACGCCAAGGCCCGCGCCCAGATGGCCGCCGGTTTCCGACACCGCGCTGATGGTCTCGGCGCGCAACTCCTTGGCCAGCCGCACCAGTTCGGTGTCCGTGAAGGCTTTCATGTCGGCGGGGGTTTCGACCCGATCCAGAAGCGGTGTCGACGGGCGCTCGGTCATGATCTGTCCTTTTGGGGGGCTCAGTGTGTGCGGGAAATAACGAAACGAGCCGCTTCCCGCAAGGTTTCGGCCTGTGCGCCATAGGACGCAAGAGCTGTTTCGGCGTCCTCAACCAGGGCCTGGGCGCGGGCGCGGGCGCCCTCCAACCCCAGCAGGCTGACGAACGTGGCCTTGCCGGCGGCTTCATCCTTGCGCAACCGCTTGCCGGCCGCCTCGGCATCGCCTTCTACATCCAATATGTCGTCGGCGATCTGAAAAGCCAGCCCAAGGGCCGTGGAATATTGCGTCAGGGCCGCAGGATCCGCACCCGCCAGCCGCGCCCCGGCCTCGGCAGACCAGCGGATCAGCGCGCCGGTCTTGTTGGCCTGAAGCACGGTGATCTCATCCAGCGTCAAGGGGCGTCCGGCGGATTCGGCAGCGATGTCCTGGGCCTGTCCCAGCACCATCCCCTCGATCCCCGACGCCCTTGCCAGGCTAGCCAGAAGATCCACGCGCACCGCCGGATCGTAGGTCATTTCTGGCCGGGTCAGTAGCTCGAACGCCAGTGTTTGCAGGGCATCGCCCACCAGAACCGCGATACCGTCGTTCCATTTGCGATGCACCGTTGGCAGGCCGCGCCGCAGATCGTCGTCATCCATGCAGGGCAGATCGTCATGGACCAGCGAATAGGCATGCAGACATTCCACCGAGGCCGCAGCGAATTCCGCCTGCGCCGGATCGACCCCGTGCAACCGCGCGCTTTCCAGCACCAGGAACCCGCGCAACCGCTTGCCGCCGCGGCTGGCATAGGCCATGCCCTCGGCCACCGGTCCCTGATCGCCGATCCGCACGAATTCTGCATCCAGCCGCGTCTGAACGCGGGTCGCGGCCTGCGCCAATGCCTGTTGAAACACGCGGCTACTGCCCGGCAACCGGGGTGGTGCCCGCCGCCTCGCCGTTTTCGTCCAGCGTGATCGCGGCGATCTTTTCCTCGGCGGCTTTCAGCCGGGCCTCGCAATGCTTCTTCAGGGCCGCGCCGCGCTCGTACAGGGTGATCGAATCATCCAGCGAGACCTCTCCGGCCTCCAGCTTGCCAACCACGTCTTCCAGCGCCTTCATCGCTTCCTCGAAGCTCAGCTTTTCCACCGGGGTGTCAGTCATTGCCCTGCCTTTCCTGTCCTCGTGCCATCATGACGGCCACATAGGCCGCGACGCTTTCCGCCAATGCGGTCAGGTCATAGCCGCCTTCCAGCACCGAGACCAGACGCCCCGCGCAGATGTCGCCGGCCACATCGCACAGGCGCTCGGCGATCCAGGCGAAATCCTCGGTGCCAAGCGCCATCTGCGCCAGCGGATCGGCCGCATGGGCGTCGAATCCCGCCGAGACAAGGATCAACTCTGGCCGGGCCTGCCGCAGCGCGGGCAACACGCGGGTCTCGAACACGGGGCGATAGGCTGTGCCATCGGTGCCCGGCGGCAGGGGAAGGTTCAGGATCTGACCATGCGCGCCGCGTTCCTTGCGCATGCCCGTGCCGGGGTACAGCGGACTTTGATGGGTCGAGATGAAGGTGGCGCGCGCCTCTTCCCACAGCAGGTCCTGCGTGCCGTTGCCATGATGCACGTCGAAATCCACCACCGCCACGCGCGACAGCCCGCGCGCCTCCAACGCGTGTTTGGCCGCGATGGCGACCGCGCCGAACAGGCAGAACCCCATGGCCGTGGCCCGTTCCGCGTGATGGCCGGGCGGGCGCAGGGCGCAAAATGCGTTGGTGGCGTCCTTGTCCAGCACCGCGTCCACGGCGGCAATCGCCCCGCCGGCGGCCCGCAACCCGGCTTCGTAAGAGCCTGACATCACATGAGTGTCGCCATCCAGCGCGACCCAGCCCTCCTCAGGCGCGGCCGAGGCGACCCGGTCCACATATTCCGGCGGATGGCAGCGCAGCAGGGCCGCGCGCGCGGCCGGCGGGGCGCTGCGCCGGTCCAGGGCGTCGAACTCGGGCGCCGACAAGGCGCGTTCGATGGCCAGAATCCGGTCTACCCGCTCGGGGTGGCCCTCGGGGGTGACATGCTCAAGCGAGGCGGGGTGGGTGAACAGCGCGGTGGTCATGGCCGCAGCCTAGGCAGGGGCGCGGGCGGGCGCAACGGCCCGTGACCTGCAACCGGCAGGCCCGTCGGACAGTGCGTCGCGCCGCCACGGGCGCGGGCCCCGCACCGGCGTCAGCCGGGGTGGGGGGACAGGGGAATGCCGCGTCAGCGGCCCCATCGGATCGGTCAGTCGGCCACCAGCATGTAACCCGCGCCGCGCACGGTCTGCAGATAGCGCGGCTGTTTCGGATCGGCCTCGATCTTGCGGCGCAACCGGGTGATCTGCACATCCACCGCCCGTTCCTGCGCCTGGTCGGTGTCTCGGCCCAGTTCCTCGACCAGTTGCGCCCGGCTCACCGGCTCGCCCAGCCGCGACGAGAAGATGCGCATCAACTGGCTTTCGGTGGCGGTCAGGCGGATCATCTCGGTTCCGGCCCAAAGCTCGCACCGGTCCTGATCGAATCGCACCGGCCCAAGGGTCAGCACCTGCAAGCCCTGCGTTTCCGGTTCCGCCGGCGGCACCCGGCGCAGAATGGCGTTGATCCGCAGCAGCAGTTCCTTGGGCTCGAACGGTTTGGCCAGATAGTCGTCGGCTCCGGCCTCCAGCCCGGCAATCCGGTCCGAGGTTTCGCCCTTCGCGGTCAGCAACAGGATCGGCGTCGCGATGTCCTCGCGCAGGGATTTGGTCAGTGCGATCCCATCCTCGCCCGGCATCATCACGTCCAGCACGATCAGGTCGAATTCCAGCCCCGCCAGCAGCCGCCGGGCGTGGGCCGCGTCGCGGGCCGCTGTCACCCAGAAGCCGTTGCGGCTGAGGAATTTCTGCAACAGGCCGCGAATCCGCTCGTCGTCATCCACGATCATCAGATGGGTTTCGGGCTGTGCCCCCATGAACCTACTCCTTCAGGCTGTGGAAATATTTCTGGTTCTCGGCGTCCATCATGGCCTCCAGAACCTTGCGAAAGCCAGCCACGGCTTCCGGACCCGCATCGCGATAGGCCGCGCGCACGCGCGCCTGCTGGGCATCGGCCAGCTTGCGTTCCAGGCTGACGCCGCTGGGGGTCAGGTGCAGGTGCCGTTCACGCTTGTCGCGCTGGCCTACCCGGCTGTCCACCAGCCCATCCTCGACCAGCGTCCGCAGAACCCGGTTCAGGGACTGCTTGGTCACACCCAGAATGCCCAGCAGGTTGTTCACCGTGGTACCCGGACTTCTGTTCACGAAATGCAGGGCGCGATGATGCGCCCGTCCATAGCCGTATTTCTCAAGGATACGATCCGGGTCCGAGGTAAACCCCCGGTAGGCGAAGAACATCGCCTCGATTCCCTTCCGCAACTGCTCATCCGTGAGATAAAGCAGTTTCTCGCCGCTGTGCCCGTCCATGTTACCGCTCGATCACTTTTCAGGAATTGGCCCGATTTTACGTCAGCCTTGTTGACTTTCCAAGACTCAACGGATACCTCCCTTTCTGAAATTGCGCAATATTCAGTCCGCTTCGGCCCTGAGATGCGCAACTTTTGAAAATCCCCGAACGGGCCGCATGAAAAGGATGGAATGATGGCGGGTGGCTACGACGATCGCGACGGCAAAATCTGGCTGGACGGAACCCTTGTGCCGTGGCGCGATGCCAAGGTACATATCCTGACCCACGCGATGCATTACGCCTCTTCCGTGTTCGAAGGCGAGCGTGCCTATGGCGGCAAGATCTTCAAATCGGTGGCGCATTCCGAGCGGCTGAAACGATCGGCCGAGCTGATCGACTTCCAGGTGCCCTGGACCGTCGAGCAGATCGAAGAAGCGAAATACGCCACCATGAAGGCCAACGGCCTGTCGGATGCCTATGTGCGGGCCATTGCCTGGCGCGGCGCGGGTGAAGACATGGGCGTCGCCTCGGCCCGCAACCCGGTGCGTCTGGCCGTGGCCGCCTGGGAATGGGGCGCCTATTACGGCGATGCCAAGATGAAGGGCGCGAAGCTGGACATTTCCAAGTGGAAACGCCCGTCGCCCGAAACCATCCCCTGCCATGCCAAGGCGGCCGGGCTTTACATGATCTGCACCATGTCCAAGCACGCGGCCGAGGCCAAGGGCTGTTCGGATGCGATGATGTTCGACTATCGCGGCTACGTGGCCGAAGCGACCGGGGCCAACATCTTCTTCGTGAAGGATGGCGAGGTGCACACGCCGCTGCCCGATTGCTTCCTGAACGGGCTGACCCGGCAGACCGTGATCCAGATGCTGGTGGAAAAGGGCATCAACGTGCATGAACGCCACATCATGCCCGAGGAACTGGAAGGCTTTGAACAGTGCTGGCTGACCGGCACCGCTGCCGAGGTCACGCCGGTGGGCCAGATCGGGGATTACACCTTCGAAGTCGGCGCCCTGGCGCGCGACATCTCGGACTCCTACGAAAAGCTGGTGCGGGCCTGATAGGCACCGCGTATCGCATCCGAAAACACGGATGGCGCCCGCCGGGGCGCCATTTTTCGTCGTTCAGCCTGAAAGTCAGACGGTATAGCCGCGCTCGATCCGTGCGAAGGCCCGCATCATGTTTTCGGTGGTCCGCTGCTTGGGGCGGCGTTGCAGCATCAGGGTTTCCCGACGGGGGCCCATTTCCTTGTCGATACGCGAAAACGACAGTTTCATCCCTGACGTGGTTCGAGCTTTGGTGTGGTCCAGAACATGGCGTCTCATGGCAACCTCCTGATCGATTAGGGGGCCCACCCTAGCATGATTCCTGCCGATTCCGAAATACAACCTAACCTTGTGGCGTCATGGTTTCGCGCGACTTGGCACGTTGCAGGCCAAGGTGCCGTTCGCGCAGGATAATGATGACCCCGGCGCCAATCACCACCGAGGCACCGATCAGCACCTGCGGTGTCGGAATCTCCTGAAACACGAAATATCCGATCACCAGGGAAACCAGCATCGAGGCATATTCGAACGGCGCGATCAGAGAGGCTTCGGCATAGCGATAGCTTGAGGTCAGGAAGATCTGCCCGAAGCCGCCCAGAAGCCCCGCCACCACCAGCAGCCCCGCTGTCGAGGCCGACGGCAGCACCCAGCCGAAAGGCAGGGTCATCAGTGCCAGTACGGACGATGTGACCGAGAACCAGAAGACGATGGCGCTGGTCTGCTCGACCTGCACCATGTTGCGGATGTGGATCTGCGCCAGCGAGGCGAAACAGGCGCCCATCAGCACCAGCAGCGCGCCCAGGGCCTCGCGGTCGGCCACCCCGCCGGGGGTGATTGTCAGGCGCGGGGCCAGGATGATGCCGACCCCGACAAAGCCGATGATGACCGCCGAAAAGCGGAAGATGCCGACGTTTTCCTTCAGGAACATGGCGGCGAAAATGACCACCAGAAGCGGCATGGTATAGCCCAGGGCAATCGCCTCGGGCAGCGGCAGATAGGCCAGCCCGGCAAAGCCCAGCCCCATGGCGGCTGTTCCGACCAGGCCGCGCAGCACATGGGCGGTGGGGCTTTTCACCTTCAGTGCCCCCTGCAATTTGCCCTGCCAGAGCACCCAGACCAGGATCACCGGCAGCGCAAAGAACGACCGGAAGAACACCGCCTCGCCGGGGGGCACGCCTTCGGCGGCCGCCGCCTTCACAAGGCTGGCCATGATGACGAAAGACAGCACCGCGATCAGTTTGAACAGGATGCCGCGAAACGGCTGGTGCGGGGGGGCGGAAACAACACTCATGCGCCGGTTCTATCCGGTTTCCCCGCGCGCGACGATCCCGGCCCGCCGGATTTTTCGAAGGCCGGGACCGCAGGTGTGCGGCCGGATCAGGTCCGGGCCCGCCGCAGCCGCCGAATCGAGACCAACGCCCCCGCCGCCGAGGCCAGCATCAGCGCGGCCCCCGGCAAGGGCACCGGCGCCGGGGTGTTGGACAGGCCCATTGCGGTGATCGAAACATTGTCGAGCAGCCCGCCCAGGCCGTCGCTGCGGCCCAGGGCCCCGAAACCCAGCGTATAGGTGCCGGCCTTGGCAACGTTGAACACCTGCGTCACCCGCGTCCATTGCCCGATCTTCGTACCCGCATCGCGGTCCGAGACGACGCCTTTGGTCAGCCCGTCCAGCCCCCACGAGATGTCGTTGGACTGGGCGCGCTGCGTGCGCGGGCTGTAGAAGAATTCCAGCATGTGCTCGCCCATATCCAGCACCACTTCCTGAACCATCGACGAGTTGTTGTTGCTGTCCATTTCCAGGTAGTGCAGGCCGTGCTGCGCGTCGATGCCGCGCAGGGTGCGGTTCGATTGCACTTCAATCCCGTAGCCGCTTTTCGTGGTCCAGCCCGGCAGGGCATCCCAGACCTGCCACGACGAACCCCGCCCAGATTGCAGCTTGTCGAACACCTGCCCGCCATTGCGCTTGCCGGGCGTGGCGAAGCTTTGCTCGAAACTGCCATTCTGGACGATGGCCGCCTGCGCGGCACCTGCCATCATTCCAAGGGCTGCCAGCCCCGCCACCACCATTTGTCTCATCCAAAACCCCAAACCGTTTACCGTTACAGGGGAATTATACTCGTTTAGGGAGAGCTGCCCGGGTATGATCCCGAACCAGGGTTAACCCGCAGAGGTGCTGCCCGGCAGGCGCGCCAGGGCCCATTGGACCGCATCACGAACCGTAGCGCATTGATCCTGCGCCAGATTTTCCACAACGGGGCGCAGGGTGGCATCGCCGCTGTTGCCGATAGCGTAAACCACGTTGCGGATGAACCGGTCCCGGCCGATGCGCTTGATCGGCGAGCCGCTGAACCGCGCCCGGAACCCGGCATCGTCCAGCCCGGCCAGTTCGGCCAGCGGTGGCGCGCGCAGGTCGTCGCGCGCGGCATAGCGGACCTCCTGCGCGGCCACTGCGAACTTGTTCCATGGGCAGGCGGCAAGGCAGTCGTCGCAGCCGTAGATGTGGTTGCCCAGACCGGGCCGCAGGTCGTCGTCCACCGGGCCCTTGTGCTCGATGGTCAGGTAGGAAATGCAGCGCCGCGCATCCAGTTGGAACGGCGCCGGGAAGGCATCGGTCGGGCACACATCCAGACAGGCGGTGCAACTGCCGCAATTCTCGCGCGCGGGGGCATCCACCGGCAGGGCCACGGTGGTGAAGATCGCCCCAAGGAAGAACCAACTGCCCAGATCGCGGCTGAGCAGGTTGGTGTGCTTGCCCTGCCAGCCCAGCCCCGCCGCCGCCGCCAGCGGCTTTTCCATCACAGGCGCGGTATCGACGAACACCTTGATCCCGGCGTCCGCCGCCTCGGGTTGCGCCAGCAGCCAGCGGCCCACGCGTTTCAGCCGTTTCTTGACGATGTCATGATAGTCGCGGTTCTGGGCATAGACGCTGATCGCGGCGCGGTCGGGCTGGCCCAGCACCGTGCGCGGATCGTGATCGGGCGTATATGCCTCGGCCAGCATGATGACGCTTTGCGCCTCGGGCCACAGGGCGTCGGGCGCGCCGCGCCAATGCATCCGTTCGGCCATCCAGCCCATCTGCCCGTGCCGCCCCTCGGCCACGTAGTGCGCCAGCCGACCCGCGATCTCGGGCACCGCATCGGGGCGGCAGATGCCCATGTCGGCAAAGCCCGCCGCCAGCGCCTCGTCGCGCAGCGCGGCCTTCAGGGCCTCCGGGTCGCGTCGTGCCTTGGCCATGGTCCCGCCTGTCCTGTCCGGGCCGCATGGCCCGACGTGTCAGAAATCCAGATCGGAATAATGCAGCGGCGGCGGGAATCCCGCCACCATGTCGCGCAGCAGGGGCCGATAGGCCGGGCGCGACTTGATCTTGGCGTACCAGTCCTTCAGCACCGCGCTGCGGTTCCAATCCACGTCCGAAGTATAGTCCATCACCGAAAGCTGCGCGGCGGCGGCGAAATCGGCCGCCGTCATCACATCGCCGGCCAGCCAGCGGCGGTGGTCCAGCAATTCACCCATGTAGTCGAGGTAGAACTTGATCCGCATCATCCCGTCCTTGACGTTGCGGCTGTCGGGTTGGCCGGCGCCAGTGATCTTCTTCATCACCCGCTCGCCCAGGATCTTCAGGGTGACTTCGCGGTAGAAGCTGTCATCGAAGATCCCCACCAGGCGCCGCACCTCGGCCCGTTCGCGCGGATCGCCGGGCATCAGGGCAGGGGTGGGATAGACCTCTTCCAGGTATTCGCAGATCGCCGTGCTCTCGCTCAGCACCAGCCCGTCGATCTTCAGCACCGGCACCCGCCCCACGATGTTGCGGGCCAGGTGGTCGGGGGATTTTTCCCAGAATTTTTCTTCCTGCAAATCCGTGTCCAGACGTTTCTCGGACAGGGTCAGGCGCACCTTGCGGCTGAACGGGCACAGCGGGTGATGATACAGGACGGTCATTGCGGCTCGGTTGTCAGGGGTTTCCTTCGTCTTGCCGTGAAGACGAGGGCAGATCAACCGCTGAAACAGTCGGCGCGACCATCGCGCCGGATTGTCGCCGCCCCGTCAGCGATGGACGCTGCCCGCCGCCGCAGGCTGGCCGAGGGTTTCGAGGCCGAGCGTTCCTTCGGATTGGGCAGCACGGCGGCCAGCCGCGCGGCCTGCGTGGCGCTCAGTTTGTCGGCGCTGACCCCGAAATACCAGGGCGCCGCGGCGCCGATGCCGAAGACGCCCGCGTCAAATTCGACGACGTTCAGATAGACCTCCAGGATCCGCTTCTTCGACCAGACCAGTTCCACCGCCGGGGTCAGCAGCGCCTCCAGCGCCTTACGCGGCCAGCTGCGCCCCTGCCACAGGAAGACGTTCTTCACCACCTGCTGACTGATGGTCGAGCCGCCGCGCTTCAGCCCGCCGTCGATGGCCGCGCGCAGGGCCGCCATGTCGAAACCCCAGTGAGTGCAGTAATTGGCATCCTCGGCCGCCACGGCCGAACGGGCCATCACCGGGGCGATGTCCTCGATGTTGCGCCAGTCATAGCGGATCTCGCCCAGCCGCGCCCGCTCGCCCAGCATGTAGGGGGTCGTGGGGATCGGGAAGACCGCATAAGCGGCCAGCAGCCCGCCCAGCAGGACCAACACGAGCAAAGGCGCCAGCCGAAGCCAGCGCCAGATCCGGCGGCCACGCGCCGCTGTCTTGGGGGTCGTTTGTCGTTTCGTCACGCCCGGACCTTAGCGGTCCGCACCGGGCGCGCCAAGACGCAGGCCTCAGCCCCGACGCCGCAGGGCGCCCAGTCCCAGCAGCGCCACGCCCAGCAGTCCCGCCGCCCCCGGCAGCGGCACCTGCGACACCGACCAGCTGCTTGCCGCCACCCGATAGGTGCCACGCTCGCCGCCCAGCACCGTATCGAAGACCGTCCCCATGATGTAATCCGGCGGCCCGTCCAGTGCATCCAGGCTCCAGGACTGAAGCTGATAGGCCGGCCCGAAGGTGAAGCTGATCGAACTGCCCGCCACCGCGTACAGCGGGAACGAAAGCCCCCACGACACGATCCCGGCGGTCTGGTTGGCCGGATTGCCCGGACCGTTGATGCCGTAGAATTGCACGGTGCTGTTGGCGAAGCTTTGGCCATAGGCGGCCTCGCTCAGCACGACATCCCCGAAGAACGCCGGGTAGAACGGACGCCCGGGATCCGGCGGCCCCGACACATGGGGCATGTCGGCACCCTGATAGCTCAGCTTCAGGGTCACCGCATGGGCCTGCGCCGCGAAAGCGATCAGCACGGCGGACAAGACAAGTTTCAGTCGCATGATTTTCCTCCGTATGCCGGACACATCATGCCAGATCGCGGCGCATTTGTCCTACCCTTCCGCGCCTTCCAGCAGCTTGCGCAGCGCCTCTTCATTGTCGTGGCTCAACGAGGTCTGCAGCACCTTGCCCTTGTTGCGGAAGTGCTCGAGGTTCTCCAGAACCTTGTCGCCGGTGACCTTCTTGAGCAGGACGAATACCTGGCTGCCGCCCGGTGTCAGGCTTTCGCCCATTTCCTTCATGAACTTGTCATTCACGCCCAGGTCGGTCAGCGCGCCCGAGACCGCGCCGGCACCGGCACCGGCGGCCACACCGATCAGCGGGTTCAGGAACAGAACCCCGATCAGCAGGCCCCAGAACGAGCCGCCCACAGCCCCGGCCGCGGTCAGGTTCATCGCCTGGTGCAGCTTGACCTTGCCCGCATCATCCTTGGTGACGACCACCGCGTCTTCCATCTCCAGCAGGTATTCCTTCTGCAGCTTCGCCAGTTCGGCGCGCAGCTCGAACCCCGTGGCCTCGTCGTCAAAAGCCACCACGATCAAATCGGCCATCTGAAATCTCCCTGTTGTGCGTCATCCGGGGCGGTGGTTTCCGCCTGCGGTCACAAAAACCGTGAGTCGGGGCCGGGTCAAGGCCCGAGGCACGAGTGGCCTTGAGGCGGGCGCGACTCGCATCCCATTCTGGAACAGGCCTGTTTGCGGCAGACCTGCCCGCAAACGGCCTCTCGGCAGGTTGGCCCGCCATCGCCACGGGCCGTGCCGCTGCGGGATTGTGCGTCTCCAGCGGCCAGATGCAGACAGGCGCGGGCGAATGCCCGCACCTGTCCCGCCCAACGCTTTGCGATCAGCAGATCGTCCAAGGGGCGGGAGCCGCCCCCGACCGTCTATTCCGCCGGCACCGCTTCTGCCGGGATGCCCAGCGGATGCGGCAGATGCACCAGCATCTCCTTGGGACAGATCTGCATGAAGTTGGCTTTTTCCAGGTCCCAATGCTGCAGGATATCGGCGGCCTTGCGGCTGCCGGTTTCCGCATGATGCCGTTCGACCAGGCCCTTCAGCTGAGTTTCCCAATGATCCTGGGTCACCGGGCAGGTCACCAGGGTTTCCATGTTCATCAGGGCCGGGGCCGCGCCGTCGGGATCGTACAGATAGGCCATGCCGCCGGTCATGCCCGCGCCGAAGTTGGCGCCGATGCTGCCCAGGATCACCGCGACCCCGCCGGTCATGTATTCACACCCGTTCGAGCCGCAGCCCTCGATCACCACTTTCGCCCCCGAGTTGCGCACGGCGAATCGCTCGCCCGCGCGCCCTGCGGCAAACAGGTAGCCGTCGGTGGCGCCATACAGCACGGTGTTGCCGATGATGGTGTTCTTCGACGCCACCAGCGGGCTGACCTGCTGTGGCCGGACCACGATGGTGCCGCCCGACAGGCCCTTGCCGACATAGTCGTTGGCATCGCCCTGCACTTCCAGCTTCAGACCTGGTGCCGCAAAGGCCCCCAGCGACTGCCCGGCGGACCCGGTCAGTTTCACCGTCAGGTGATCGGGCTGCAGCGAATTGCGCATCCCGAAGCGCCGCACGATGTGGCTGGATGTGCGGGTGCCCACCGTCCGGCGGGTGTTCTGCACCGCGTAGGACAGCTGCATCTTCTCACCGTCTTCCAGGAAGCGCGCCGCATCCTCGACGATCTCGGCGTCCAGCGTGTCGGGCACCGGGTTGCGCGGCTTGTTGCGGTCGTATTTCGCGTCCTTGGCACCATCGACGGTGATCAGCAGCGGGTTCAGGTCCAGATCGTCCAGATGTGCCGAGCCGCGGCTGACCTGGCTGAGAAGATCGGCGCGGCCGATGATCTCGTCCAGCGTGCGCACGCCCATCTCGGCCATGATCTCGCGCACCTCGGTGGCGTAGAAGGTGATCAGGTTGACCACCTTGTCGGCCGAGCCGGTGAACTTGGCGCGCAGGCTTTCATCCTGCGTGCAGACGCCCACCGGGCAGGTGTTGGACTGGCACTGGCGCACCATGATGCAGCCCATGGCGATCAGGGCGGCGGTGCCGATGCCGTATTCCTCGGCGCCCATCAGCGCGGCGATGACGATGTCGCGCCCGGTGCGCAGCCCGCCATCGGTGCGCAGGGTGACCCGGTCGCGCAGCTTGTTCATCGACAGAACCTGATGCGCCTCGGTCAGCCCCATTTCCCACGGCAGGCCCGCGTATTTGATCGAGGTCGCGGGCGACGCCCCGGTGCCGCCGTTGTGCCCCGAAATCAGGATCACATCGGCCTTGGCCTTGGCCACCCCGGCGGCGATGGTGCCGACGCCCGAGGACGCCACCAGCTTCACCGTCACCTTGCAGCGCGGGTTGATCTGTTTCAGGTCGTAGATCAGCTGTGCCAGGTCCTCGATCGAATAGATGTCGTGGTGTGGCGGCGGCGAGATCAGCGTCACACCCTTGGTCGAATGGCGCAGGCGGGCGATCAGGTCGGTGACCTTCATGCCCGGAAGCTGGCCACCCTCGCCGGGTTTGGCACCTTGGGCCACCTTGATTTCAAGCTCTTCGCACTGGTTGAGGTATTCGGCGGTGACGCCGAACCGGCCCGAGGCCACCTGCTTGATCTTCGCCGACGGGTTGTCGCCGTTGGGCTCGGGGTGGAAATGCGCCGGATCCTCGCCGCCCTCGCCGCTGTCGGACTTGGCGCCGATGCGGTTCATGGCCACGTTCAGGGTCTTGTGCGCCTCGGGGCTCAGCGCCCCCAGCGACATGCCCGGCGTGACAAAGCGCTTGCGGATCGAGGTGATGCTTTCCACTTCTTCGATCGGCACCGGCTTGCCCAGCGGCTTGATGTCCAGCAGGTCGCGCAGGTGGATCGGCGGGTTCGACCGCATCTTGGCCGAATACTGCTTCCACATCTCGAACGAGGCCCGGTCGCAGGCCGATTGCATCATGTGCATCGATTGCGCTTCCCAGGCGTGGGTCTCGCCGGTGCGGCGCGCCTTGTAGAAACCGCCGATGGGCAGCACGTCCTGGCCGCCGCGCCAGCCCTTGGCATGGACCTGCTCCAGCTTGCGCTGGATGCCGACCACGCCGATGCCGGAAATGCGGCTGTGCATGCCGGGGAAGAACTCGGCGCACATGGCGCGGCTCAGGCCCACAGCCTCGAAGTTCAGACCGCCGCGATACGAGGAAATCACCGAGATCCCCATCTTCGCCATGATCTTCAGCAGGCCCTGGTCGATGGCATGGCGATAGCGCGCCACCGCCTCGGACAGCGACATTTCCAGCAGGCCGCGCTCGATGCGGTCGGCCAGGCTGTCCTCGGCCAGATAGGGGTTCACCACTGTCGCACCCGCGCCGATCAGCACCGCGAAGTAATGCGGGTCGATGCATTCCGCCGACTGCACACCGATCGAACAGAAGGTCCGCAGACCCTTGTCGGTCAGCCCGCTGTGGATCGCCGAGGTCGCCAGGATCATCGGCATCGGCACCCGGTCTTCGTTCTGGTGAATGTCGGTCAGGATCAGATGACCCGCCCCCGAGCGCACCGCCTCTTCGGCCTCGTCGCGGATGCGGTTGAGACATTTGCGCAGGGCGCGGTCACCGCCGCCGGCGGGGAAGGTACAGTCGATCTCTGTCAGCGGAGCGTTGAACTGGTGCTTGAGCGCCTCGAACTGGGCGTTGCCCACGAAGGGGCTGTCCAGCACCAGGATCTCGGTCTGGCTGCTGTCCTCGTCCAGCACGTTCTTCAGGTTGCCGAAACGCGTCTTCAGGCTCATCACGCGGTATTCGCGCAGGCTGTCGATCGGCGGGTTGGTCACCTGGCTGAAGTTCTGGCGGAAGAAATGGCTCAGCGGGCGGTATTTCTCGGACAAAACCGCCGACGGCGTGTCATCGCCCATCGAGGCCAGCGCCTCCTTGCTGTCCTCGGCCATGGGGGTGAGGATCTGCTCCAGCTCCTCGATGCTGTAGCCCGCCGCGATCTGCCGCTTGCGCAGCTCGGCGCCCGAGAACATGGCGGTTTCGGTCAGCCCGTCCAGGGTTTCGCTCAGATCGCTGATCTTGCCGACCCAGTCGCCGAACGGCTGCGCCGCGGCCAGACGGTTCTTGATCTCGGTGTCGTGGTAGAGATTGCCGTCGGTCATATCCACGGCAATCAACTGCCCCGGTCCCAGCGCGCCTTTTTCGACCACGGTCGCTTCATCCACCGGCACCATGCCCGCTTCCGACCCCGCGATCAGCAGGCCGTCGCCGGTCACCACATAGCGCATCGGGCGCAGACCGTTGCGGTCCACCCCGGCACAGACCCAGCGGCCATCGGTCATCGCCAGCGCGGCCGGACCGTCCCAGGGCTCCATCACCGAGTTGCAGTAGGAATACATGTCGCGCCACGCCGGCGGCAGGTCCACCGCCTGCTTTGACCAGCTTTCCGGCACCAGCATGGTTTTTGCCATCGGCGCCGAGCGTCCGGCCCGCACCAGAACCTCGAACACCGAATCCAGCGCGGCCGAGTCCGACGATCCCTGCCGCACGATCGGCTTGATGTCCTCGGCCAGGTCGCCAAAGGTCGCCGAGGCCATGCGGATCTCGTGGCTTTTCATCCAGTTGATGTTGCCCTTCAGCGTGTTGATCTCGCCGTTGTGCGCCAACATGCGGAACGGCTGGGCCAGCCACCACTGCGGGAAGGTGTTGGTCGAATAGCGCTGGTGATAGATCGCGAAGGCGCTTTCAAACCGGTCGTCCATCAGGTCGGGGTAAAACTCCGCCACCTGCTCGGCCAGCATCATGCCCTTGTAGATGATCGACCGGCAGCTCAGGGAACAGATGTACAACTCGCCCACGCCCTGCGCGGCGGCGGCTTTCTCGATCCGGCGGCGGATGACATACAGTTCGCGCTCGAAGGTTTCCTCATCCACGCCCTTGTTGTTGGAGATGATGATCTGCTCGATCTCGGGGCGGGTGGCGTTGGCCTTTTCGCCAAGGCAGGAGATATCCACCGGCACATGGCGCCATCCGTAGATGTAATAGCCCATGCGCAGAACCTCGGCCTCGACGATGGTCCGGCATGTTTCCTGGGCGCCGAAGTTGGTGCGCGGCAGGAAGACCTGGCCCACGGCAATCAGCTGCTCCATGTTCGGCTCGTGGCCGGTGCGGCGGATCTGGTCATAGAAGAACGGGGCCGGGATCTGCACATGGATGCCCGCGCCGTCGCCGGTCTTGCCATCGGCATCCACGGCGCCCCGGTGCCAGATTGCCTTCAGCGCGGTGATGCCCGCTTCGACCACCTGCCGCGAGGGCGAACCATCGACGCTGACCACAAGACCGACGCCGCAGTTGGCTTTCTCTTCGTCGGGCAGGTACATGCCCTGTTCCGCCAGAAAGGCGCGCTGTGCTTCTTGCTGGGCCACCCAGGCCTGATCGTATTTGGTCATGAGGGGTCTCCCGGATTGGAGGCAGCAACCATCGCAAGGATGTCGGCCTCGGTCATTTTCTTGGTGTCCCCGGCAAAGGCATGGCCCGCCGGCTTGTGATCGATGTAGACCTCGGTGGTCAGGGTCAGACCGTCCAGGCTGTCCAGTGTGCCCGCGGTGACGGACATCAACCCGTGCATCGGGCCGGGGACGGTCAGCCGCCAGAACAGGTTGCTGCCGCAGGTGCCGCAGAACCCGCGCTCGGCCCAGTCGGACGATGTGTAGATGCGGATGTTGTCCGCGCCCTCGAAAGTCACGCCGCCGGGCGGGACTTCCAGGCCCAACTCGATTCCGCCGGTCCAGCGGCGGCACATGCCGCAATGGCAGGCGCCATATCTTTCGGGCGCTTCGGCGAGGGTGTAACGGACTGCGCCACACAGGCAGCCGCCGGTTGTCGAAGCCATCGCTCAGTCCTTTCCGTTGCAGGGCCGAAACAGGTCAATCTGTCTGACCCGGTTCGGGACAGGCTGGCCTTGGCGGCCAGCCCGGAAGCCATACGTCTGCCATACGCGGGCCAGACGTTTTCCAGCGCGGCTTATTCTGCCGCCACGGACGCGGATTTCGCGTCAAAAGTTGCCAGCATCGCGTCCGCCGCTTCACGGCCATCACGGATCGCCCAGACCACCAGCGAGGCACCACGCACGATGTCGCCCACCGCGTAAACGCCATCCATCGCGGTCTGATGGGTGCGGAAATCGGCCTTCACGGTGCCCCAACGGGTCACTTCCAGATCCGGCTGACCCCAGAGCGTTGGCAGGTCTTCCGGCTCGAACCCAAGGGCTTTCACCACCAGATCGGCCTCTTCCACATAGTCCGCGTCTTCGATCAGTTCGGGCATCTGGCGGCCGGTGGCATCCGGCGCGCCCAGGCGCATCTTCTGCACCATGACGCCGCTGACCGGATCGCCGGCAAAGCCCTTGGGGGCCGACAGCCAGACGAATTCCACGCCTTCTTCCTCGGCATTGGCCACCTCGCGCTGCGAGCCCGGCATGTTGGTCCGGTCGCGGCGGTACAGGCATTTGACGCTTTCGGCGCCCTGCCGCACGGCGGTGCGCACGCAATCCATGGCGGTGTCGCCGCCGCCGATGACCACGACCTTCTTGCCTTTGGCGTTCAATTCGCCGCTTTCGTATTCGGCCACCGTGTCGCCAAAGCCGACGCGGTTCGAGGCGGTCAGGTAATCGATGGCGCGCACGATGCCCTCGGCACCCGAGCCGGGGCCCTGCAGATCGCGGGTCTTGTAGACGCCGGTGGCGATCAACACAGCATCATGTGCCTTGCGGATATCGGCGAACGAGATGTCATCGCCCACGGTGCAGTTCAGTTTGAAGATGACGCCGCCTTGTTCCAGCTGCTCGATACGCTGCATGACGACGGGTTTTTCCAGCTTGAAACCGGGGATGCCATAGGTCAGCAGCCCGCCGGCGCGGTCGTAGCGGTCATAGACCGTGACCTGCACACCCGCGCGGCGCAGACGGTCGGCCGCGGCCAGCCCGCCGGGACCGGCGCCGATGATGCCGACGCTCTCGCCGCGTTCCGCTGCCGGAACGATGGGCTTGACCCAGCCTTTTTCAAAAGCGGTGTCGGTGATGTATTTCTCGACCGAGCCGATGGTCACGGTGCCATGGCCCGACTGTTCGATCACGCAATTGCCTTCGCACAACCGGTCTTGCGGGCAGATCCGGCCGCAGATCTCGGGGAAGGTGTTGGTCGCCTGGCTGAGTTCATAGGCTTCCTCAAGCCGTCCTTCGGCGGTCATGCGCAACCAGTCGGGAATGTTGTTGTGCAAAGGGCAATGCGACTGGCAGTAAGGTACACCACACTGGCTGCACCGGCTCGCTTGCTCTTCCGCCTTCTGCGCGGCAAATTCCGCGTAGATTTCACCGAAGTCCTGGTTGCGAAGATTGGGCGCACGCTTTTCAGGCATGTCCCGTGCTACGGACACAAACTGAAGCATCTTTTGCTTGGCCATCCCGTTACCTCGCTCAACTGGGGTCGGGGGCCTTTTAGTAGGGAGAAGAGGAAATGAAAAGTCATAAGTAGTGACCTATTTTCCCTCACGAGCCTGCGGCAATGCAGCATCATCGGGTCAAATGCGGGAAATATAAGTCATATATACTGACTTATAAATCTAAAATACGATCAATAACAATATCTTACGAGTTCTTCCCCAAGGTACGGATTCCAACGACATGTCCCTGTTTCACCTTCTTCTGATCGCCATCATCCAGGGCGTGACCGAATTTTTACCGATCTCTTCGTCTGGCCACCTGATTCTTCTGCCGAATCTGACCGGGATGGACGATCAGGGGCTGGCCATCGATGTGGCCGTTCATGTGGGTACGTTGTTCGCCGTGATCCTGTATTTCTGGTCGGACGTGAAGCTGGCCGCAGTGGGCACCCTGCGGTTGCTGCGGGGGCGGATCGACACGCCGGGGGCGCGGCTGGCCTTCCTGCTGGCGGTGGCGACGGTGCCGGTGGTGATCGTCGGGCTGATCCTGAAGGTTACCGGGTTGAACGACGCCATGCGCTCGGTCGCGGTGATCGGCTGGACCATGCTGGTGTTCGGCATCGTTCTGTACGTCTTCGACCAGAGGGGGCCCAAGGTTCGCAAGGCCGAGGACTGGACCCTGCGCGATGCCATCATCATGGGGCTGTGGCAGGTGCTGGCGCTGATCCCCGGCACCTCGCGGTCGGGTATCACCATCACCGGTGCCCGCGCTTTGGGCTATACGCGGGAGGATGGTGCCAAGCTGGCCATGCTGATGTCGATCCCGACCATTGCCATGGCGGGCGGTTTGCTGACGCTGGATGTGATGGCGCATTGGGATCCGGCGCTGGCGCTGGATGCGGCCATCGCGGCGGTTTTCGCCTTCGGTTCGGCGTTGCTGGCACTGGTGCTGATGATGCGGCTGCTGAAGTCGGTCAGCTTCACACCCTATGTGATCTATCGCGTGATCCTGGGGCTGATCCTGCTGGGCATTGCCTATAGCTGACATGACAAGGGCGACCGTGAAGGCCGCCCCGTGGTCTGTGCCCAGGGGGCCGGTTCAGGCTTTCATGTCCTTGGCGGATTCGGTCAACGCCTCGTACTGGCCGGTAGGGCGGAAGCGCCACAGGTAATCATCCAGCACCGCGCCATAAGCCACCGGCGTGATGCCCAGATCGGCCAGCCCGCGCGCGCCGTCCGAGACCGCGTTGTCATTGCGCAGGTTGCGCACCTGGTCGGCGGTCAGCATCTTGTTCTCGATCAGGCCCATGCCGATCTTCTGCACCAGGTCCAGGCTGGCGCCCATGATCCAGGCGATCCAGAACGGCGTGTTCACGATCAGGCGACGGCGGCGGATGACCTTGAGCATGTCCTGCATCAAGTCGTGGAAACTGGCCACTTCCGGCCCGCCCAGTTCATAGACACCGGGCGCTGCCGCGCCGGTCACCCCCATGACGGCGGCCTCGGCCACATTGTCCACATAGACCGGCTGAAACCGCGTGTCGGCGCCCACCAGCGGCAGCACCGGGCCAAAGCGCGCCATGCTGGCAAAGCGGTTGAAGAACCCGTCCTCGGGCCCGAACACGATCGAGGGCCGCAGGATCACTGCATCGGGCTGATGCGCCAGCACGCCCGCCTCGCCGGCGGCCTTGGTACGGGCATAGGCGCTGTCGCTGTCCGCGTCGGCACCGATGGCCGACACATGCACCATGCGCGAGATCCCGGCCTCGGCGGCCAGCCGTGCCACACGGCCCGGCCCTTCGGCCTGCACCTTGTCGAACTTGTTCTTGCCAAACTCGTTCAGGATTCCAACGCAGTTCACCACCGCCTCGGCCCCGCCCAGAACCGCGCGCACCGAGTCGTCATCGCGGATGTTGCAGAACACCGGTTCGACCTGACCGACGACACCATAGGGCTTCACGAAGATCGCCTCGTTCGGCCGCCGCACCGCCACGCGCACACGGTAGCCTTGCTTGGCAAGGCGGCGCACGATGTAGCGCCCGACAAAGCCCGATCCCCCGAAAACAGTCACAAGTTGCGTCATCTCTGGCCTCCGCGCATTTCCCTTTGGGATGTATCGCCCGGACCCTTCCCGGGCAAGGCGCATCGCGTCGCGGTGGGTCGTGGAGGCGTGCGCAGAGTTTTTTTCAGAAAGTTTCGCACCCCGTGTTGACACCCCCCCCGCAGCAGGTCTAAACGCCGCTTCACGACACCTGCCCAGGTGGCGGAATTGGTAGACGCGCTAGCTTCAGGTGCTAGTGTCCGTATGGACGTGGAGGTTCGAGTCCTCTCCTGGGCACCATTCTTTCCCAAGAATGGCATATGTTCGGTCATTGTTTTCCCTTTGGCCTCCTTTTGTGCTCGATTGGGAAGGTCACAGGAAGTCCGTGACCCATTCGTTTCCAAGTCAGTTACGACTCGATTACTATTCTGGGCATGGCGACTTTCGTTCCAAAACCCAAAGGCTGGCAGGCGCAGGTGGCGCGGCGCGTAAACGGTAAGACCGTCCGTAAGGCCAAGACCTTCAAGACGAAGCGTGACGCTCAGGTGTGGGCGCGTGAATTTGAGGCTGGCATTGCCGCCGGAACCGACAGCAGCGACACCTTGCGACAGGTCTTTGACCGCTACGCCCTTGAACGATCCAAGGGCAAGAAAGGCGAACGATGGGAAGTGATCCGGCTTAGTCGGTTTGCTGACGATCTGGTCAACGGCAAGCCCTTGGGCGAATACGTCATTGGCGACGTGACAACCGCCGATCTGGTCGCATGGCGCGACATGCGGCTGGGCCATGTCCAGCCCGCCAGCGTCTCGCGGGAAATGAACCTGCTCAAGCATGTCTTTGCTACCGCGACGAAGGAATGGGGCCTCTTGCGCGTCAACCCTATGGCAGAGGTGAGACGCCCCCCAAAGGCCAGGCGCCGTAAGCGCCGCGTCTTTCAGGATGAGATTGACAAGCTGACCGAGGTTCTGGGCCTGTCTGCTCACCCATGGGTCAGTGAGAAACAGATAACCGGCGCGATGTTCCTTTTTGCCATCGAAACCGCCATGCGTTCCGGTGAAATTCGCGCCATCCAGAACCGGCACGTCACCGGCAATGTGGTCCACATTCCAGAAGCAAAGAACGATCATTCTCGCGATGTTCCCATGACCACGCGGGCCTTGGAAATTCTCGAAACCGTCAGGAACGGGAACAACGATAGCGCCGCCCATCCGTTCCATATCGACGCGGCAAGCCGGGACAGCGTGTTTCGCCTCGCGGTCAAGAAAGCCGGAATTGAGAACCTGCATTTCCATGACACGCGGCATGAGGCCATCACCCGCTTGGCAAAGCGGTTGGAAATTCTCGATCTGGCGCGCGTGACTGGGCATAAGAACTTGAATGAGTTGCTGACCTATTACGAAGCGTCAGGCGACGAATTGGCTGAGCGGCTCAATTCATCGACTTCCAAGGATGAAACCAAGTAGGGCGAACCTTCACCGCCAGAGACGCGGGTGAAGCGGCCTTCTTTGATCCAGTTGCGAATTGTCTTTTCCGACTTGCTTAGGCGGGCCGCGACGGTCGCCACTGGCAACCACGCCTCCGGCCCCTTCGCAGCGCCCAGAGCCTTGCTCACGGCGCGCTCGATGATCGCTTCAAGATCATCGGGGGATATGACGACGACTTGGCTCATCATTCGTCGCCCTCCATATCCATCCCGCCGCGCCTGAGAAGTTCACGCTCGTGCTTTTCGATAAGCTCCAGGAAGCGCTCGCTCTCACCTCGCCCCTCGCCAACGATCACCAAATCATCCCCCTGGATTTCGCTGCCCTGCATTGCCAGAAGTTCTTCGGTTTCTTCTTCGGACAGGCCCACGTAGATCCAGCGTCCTTTGTCAGACTTCTCCCATTCACGGTAGAAGTTGGACGCGGGACTGTAGGGGCTCGGCTCAGGCTCAGGGTCGGGCACGGTGAAGTCGGGCACTTCCTCGTCGGCAATCATCGCCTCAAGCTGCGCCTTCACCTGGTCAATCAGGCGGTCAACGTCCAGCAGGTGGACGGCCACGGGCAACACCGGCTCTTGCCCCATTTCCTTGAAAAGCCGGGTCACTACCCAGTCGTCACCCTCGTTCATCGGATAGGTCGCAATCTTCATCCCGGTTTGTAGATTGCCGCCAGGAAGGCCCCGAAAATGGGCGCGGCGCTCAACATCCTCTGCCAAAGTGCGGACATAGCGTTGCGGGAAACCGATCCGTGACATGGTGTAGGCGGCCGCGATCATCAGAACTTGGCCACCAGAGAAAATGCGGCGGCGTCCGGTTCCGGGATTGACGTGAGCGCCGATCAAACGGACCAAGCCCCGCTTGGGGCTGACGAAGTGCTCAAGGGCTTTGGGGGTCGTGCCGGTGATCTTGCACACGTCCGCGACAAGAAATTGCGGGTGTGTCCAAATGCGGTTTGCGCCCGCCATCGTGAGGGAGCCAGCAGGCTCAATTCTCGGATAGTCGTCTGCCATTTCGAAGCCCCGTGCCTTGGTGCTACCGTTAAACACCAAGGCTGGGGGCTTGTAAAGCACCATGCAACGGGACTTCTCAATTGTGCCCTGCGATCAACACCCGCAATTCATCCCAAAACGGGCTTTCCAGCGGCGGCAGGTCGGGGCATTCGCCCCAGCGCGTGTATGAACCGATCTTTGCTGCAAGGTCGGCGGCGCATTCGGATCGAAGCTCCATCATCTGATCTTCTAGCGCGACCAAGTGATCAACCGCGTTGTCAATCTCCTCGTCGGTACAAAGATTGTCGGCCTCGTCACATGCATCCTGCCATTTCGCGTAGAGCTTCAAGATCGGGGTTTGGTTGCCTGCGCTGGCACAGGTCGGCAAGGCCAGCGCGACACCCGAGGCGGGCACAGCGGTCAAGAGGGTGCGGCGGGAGATTTGGTTGGACATGGTTTCAGTCTCACAGTTTGGCTTTCTAAGGCCGTGCCAGTGGCGGACTGGCGCCGGGGTGTTAGAAACCTGCTGTGAGACAGGCGCGACGATTTTCCGCAAGCGGTCTTGTATGACGCCACCACCCCGACATAAAATGTCGGAGCGTAACGCCGCCAAGCGTTCACGCATTTCGCCGCCCTACGCTCCAACGTAGGAAACCTTGGTCAGGTGTTGCGGCTATCACAGTCCGGGTTTCTAAGCCCACGGGCACCCTGCAGCAAATTTCATGCGCGATCAAGTGCGCCCTTCGGGGCCATTTTTTTTGCGCGCCACGCCCCTAGGAGGTAAAGGCCGCGCGCTGTCGGGGTTATTCGGCACTCACCGACTGATCCGAGGTGCTTTCGGGCCCGATTGTTTCCGGGGCGCACCCTGCCCTATTCGCTCCAATCCACCATGCGCATCGCGCCGGACAGGTCCGCCGGGGCGATGCCTGCATCCTTGGCTTCGGCCATGGTCTTGACGATTGCTGACAAGGCGCGGGCACGGCCGCCCGCATCGAAGGCTTGCAGGGGGCGGATCGTGTCGATCATGACCGGGCTGCCCAGCTTGTCCGTCGCTTCTTCGGCCAACAGCGCCGCAATGGGTTGCAGCGTCCACAGGGCAAGCTGGCGCTGTGCTTCGCGTACAACGGGGCCGGTGGTCGCACGGTTCATCAGGGCAGGCAGGACGCCAAAGGCTGCCAGGATGCCCTCTCGTGCGGCGTCAAGCGTCTCTCGGGTCATGGACTTGCTCAGATCGGGGCTGAGCTGGTCAGGCTTCTGGCCAATCTGGGGGTTCATCCCCGCCGCCGTCGCCTGGGCCACGCCCTCGATCACAAGCGTCGATCCGCGCCGCCCGCGAAACGCCGTGCGCATCTGGTCCATGTCGTCAGATCCACTATCCGGCAATGGCACGATCAGCGAGCCAATGGGGGCGTTTTCGAAGGTCTCGGCCAGAGCCGATTCAACCGCGTGAAGCATGGCCCCGGTCAAGCTGGCGCGGCGTAATGGGGCGGTGCCGGTCCATGGCGTCGTGTGATCAGCGCCGATTCGCAAGTGCAGCACCTCGGCCGCAAGGGCCGTGACGGTGCGGCCTCCCCCGGCCTCAGGGATAGACAGGCGATAGGCACGGGGCTTGCCGTCGCGCGTGGTCACGTCCCAGTCGATCGCAGGCACAAGCCCGGTGCTGCCTGCCAGAAGCACCGCTTCACCATTCAGGGCGACGGATCTGGCGATCATGGCCAGCGCCTGCCGAGTCAGAAGGTCGGTGCCTTCCACGTCTGCCATTGCGAAGCCACCTTCCCAGAGGCTGACACAGGATTGCACCGAAGCGGTCAATTCGGCCACGCCGCGCCGCCCGCTGATATGACTGTCCCGCGCGGCCATGACCTGGGCGGTGTATCCCGAGCCACTGGAACGGGCCTCGATCGGGCGCAGCTTGTTTGCGAGCCATCCAAGCATTCTTACCTCCAACGGGTTGCGGCGTGATGGTGCACAACGCGTTGCGCCACTTCGCCAACGGGTTGCCAGTTCCGGGCCTCGATCTGGGCCTGGCTGTATGCGGGCTTGGTCACGGCGCTGATCTCGATCAGGTCCGCCGCGCGGATCGTGCGCAGGATTGCGTTGCCGCGGTCTTCCACCGTCTCGCCACCAGGTCGAACCCGGAAGCCAGGTGACAGGCCACGCACCAGCCCTGCCGAATGCGCCCTGAGGAAGTCCCGAACATAGGACACTTGCCCCATGTCCGCGCTGATCGTCGCTTCAACGGTCAACGCGTCGTCGGTCTCGGTGAGAATGAGGGTGCCGGCCGCGCGGGATGCCAGCGGTTTGTTGAAGTCGTGACCGGAGAGAAAATGCACGTCTTCCCCGCGATCCAGCCGATCGGCAAAGGCGCGGGCCGCGATCATCTCTCGCCGCTCACGCCCCATGCCCACGCGTTCAGCCAGCACGGTTTCCCGGCCGTAGGGAAAGGATGCCCGAAGGCGGGTTTCCCCGCCCTCGGTGCGCAGCTCAAGGCTGCCGACATGAGCGCCCCAAAGCATCAGGCCAGCTCCAGTCCGGTCAGCAGCTCCAACTGCGTCGGGCGCGCAACAGTCACGTCCATGGTCGCAAGCGCCGTCAGCCGCAGGCCACCCGAAGCCGCATCTGTGTATTGATCGCGAATCATGTCCACGCCAGACCACCTCCCGCAGAAGATCGGAGCCACCCCGCCCGCATTGGTGGTCAGCAATGCCGAGCATGCCAGCGGCGAGCCGGTCGGATCTGCAAGCGCGTTGTGGCTCAGAACCAGGCTACTCAGTTTCGCGGCAAGGCGGTCCCATTCGGTGATACCGCTGCCTGCGTCCCAGATCGTGCCATCCATGAAGTCCCACAGCTCGGGACGTACCAGACCACGAACAGCCCCCGGCCCGGATGCTGCGTTGCCGGTGATGAACCGGGTGACAGCAGCGCGGAAAGCCGCCTCGGTCGCGGTGGCGCTGATTGCCGTGCTGGTGATGCCGTAGGTCGCAGCGCCAGTGATCACGCCCAGAGGCTCGCCAGACGCTCCGGAGCCGAGGAACACCACGCGATCGAGCTCAACGCCCATGGCGCTGTTCATGTCGCGGCGCACGGCCTGTTCCAGGGCCGCCCCGGACTGTTTCAGCGTCTTGCGGGTGATCTTCATCTGCACCCCAAGCGTCTGGTTCGGGGCCAGTGCCTTGTCCGTGGTCTGGAACGCTTGCGCAGCACCGGCACTGCCGGTCTCGCTTGCCTGCCAGCCCACGGATGCACCTTGCGTCACCACTGGCCATTCGATCTCGCCATGATCGATCGAGATCATCTGCGCGCCCATCTGCGACGCAACCGAATTGGGGAACAGCCGATCGATGATCGGGCGGGTCTGGATGGGGTCCGGGGTTCCGCTGGCGATGGTTTCACCGGCGCGCACCTCAAGCGCTTCCCACGGAATCGGGATGCCTTGATAGGCCCCATGGCCGCGAAGCTCGGTGATGACTTCCGCCGTGCGGCCGTCGATCTGGTGGCCGTGGTCCAGGGCCATGGCGACCTGGCGAACCTCGAAGCCGCTCATCAGATCGGACCATTCCTGAGCGGTGCGCGTTTCCAGATCGGCCCCCGCCTCGCGGCGTTCCTCGTCTTCGGAGACAAGCGCGGCGCGGTACTGCGCTTCCTTGGCGCGGTACTCCGTGTCCAGATCGCCCATCTTGCGCAGCTCATCCGCAGACGGGCTTTCAATGTTGGCCAGCTCGGCCAGGGATTGCCGGATTTCAGACCGGCGCAGTTCCAGTTTCTTCGATGTGAGCATGGCTTATCCTTTCTGCTCGATGTGTTTCTTGTCCGTGGCGCTCAGCGAGGTAACGGCCTTCTGCCAGTCGCTGAGATCTTTGCGCGGCTTGGGGTGCCCGCACTCGATTCGGGTTTTCTTCGTGTGGCAACCGGGACAAAGCGCCTGCAGGTTTGTCGGCTCGTAGGACAAATCTGGATCGGTCCGGACCGGCTTGATGTGGTCGACCTCCAAGCGGCCGCCGCAGCCGCAATGGCGGCAACGAAAGCCGTCGCGTTCCAGGATCTCCATTCTCAGAACCTGCCAGCGTTTCGTGCGGGTCACGCGCTTGGAAAACCGGTGATGATCGCGCCTCACACCCATAGCAGCCTCGCTTTCGCCTTGGGCTGGGCGGCCACGCGCGCGCCTTGCGCCACTGCCAGCACGGATGCCGCCGCAGCGTCGATGCGGCCTGTCGATCTGGCTTTCGCCAGCTTGAGGTTGTTGGCCGGGTCACGCAGACAGACCGCATCCGCGAATGCAGACCGCAACAGCAGCGACGGGCGGGCCTTCACCTGCCCATCGAAGGCCGCGCGTCGGAACCGCTCGCAGTCTTCGCCGCCATCCCTGAAGCCTTGCCCGCGCCAAACGCAGGGCGCACGGGCACCGGCCCGGTTCAGGGCCTCGGACAGCTCGGCCTGCTTGTAGCGGTCCATCGTGATTGCCATCACGTTCTGGCCCTCGACATGGCGCATCACCTCGGTCAGCCATGGGGCAACCGGCACCGTCTTGTCGCCAAGAACGTTCAGTTCGCCGCGATCCTGCATTTCGACATAGCGGCGGGCGACGCCGTCCGATTGCCCTCGGTCCAGAAGGCTGGGCATGGACGGGAATGTGCCCAGGCACTCAAGCCGCCCGGTGTCAGGCCAGTAGAACGCAGCAGCCGTCATTGACGCAGAGCCGCCCAGGTCAATCCCGATCACAACGCCGCCTTCGCGGGGCGGCAGGGCTTCGGTCTCGCAGGCCAACCATTCGTCCAGGGTGATCAGCAGATCCCGAGATTCTCCGGAAACACGCTCATTGCGGTTGTAGAGCCGGAAGCTGGTCAAGCTGGATCCACCGCGCGCGATCGCCCGTTTCGCCTGCGCTTCAAGCCATTCCAGATCGCCGCCGATGCCATGAGGAGCACCGGGATTTGCGATCAAAAGGCTCTCCTGGTCGTCGGCAGGCAGGCCCGGCGCGGGCCGGTGTTCCTGGACGTACGAACCCGGTGCCGGATCATCGATCCACCGGGAAAACGGGTGCGTGTCGTCGCTGGCGCTGGTGCTGATCAGGAAGGCGCGGCCCTTGCGCTTGCCGAGACCGGACAGCAGGGCGTGTTCCAGCTCGTCGCCGCGATCCAGAGCCCAGTGCCCGCGTTCGTCCAGGATCGCCATCGTCGGAGCGCCGCCCAGGGCAGACTTGCCGTCAGCAGCGATCACCCGCAGCACATGACCGCCGCCATCGCCCTCAAACTCGATTTCTAGACGCGGTGCGCGGCGGTAGATCAGCCGGCGCTGGATCTCAAGCGGCAGGGTTGCGGCGAACCCTGCCACAAAGTCCCAGATAATGCGGCCCTGGTCGCGGGTCCGCGCAGCGGCAACGATCTCGCGTCGTGGCTGGCGATCCCAGACGCCGATGAGACCGCCGAGCGCAAGCCCGGCCGTGATCGCGGATTTGCCGTTGCCGCGCCCGATGCTGAGAATGGCGTTGGCGGTGTCGGCAGCCATCGCGCCCTCGATAAACTGGCGCTGAAAGGGGGCGAGCGAAACAGGCTTCCCGGCGTTTGGCCCTTCCGGGATGCTCAAGCTATGCATGAAACGCATAGCTCTCTCGGCTGGGGTCTCGGACCCCGCCGCCGCGTCCTGCGCGAAAAGAGAAAACTCAGTAGCGCGGTCCCGCCGGTTCACAGAATTTGCGGCATTGGGACCATCTGCGAACAGGTCGCCAGTTGATCGATCGTTTCTAAGCAGATCCATCGCTTCAATTCCCTCCAACGGTTCGAGGGAATGCGATGATCTCTGTCGGCAGTCGTTCCGCCCTATCTGGTATAGAGTCCCTATCGGGCGACGCCAGCGTCACCCCTCGATTATTTTGAGGGGCGTCCCCCCCGTCACCCCTCGTCGAGCGCTTAGGGGTGAAGTGGGCGTCACCCCTCGTCACGGGCTTAGGGGCGACGCTGGCGTCACCCCTCATCGGGCCAAACAGGTCATACTGATTGCTGCGCTGCCTGCCGTGTTCGGTGCGTATGGCCACGCTGATCAGCCCCTTGTCGGCCAGTGACCGCAGTGTGATTTGAACACGCCGCACCGACAGCCCTGCAACCTCGGCAAGGGTCGCGACGCTCGGGAAGCACGCGTTGGTGCGGTCGTGGTGGTGATGCGCCAGGATCATCAGCACCAGCCGCTCAGAGCTGGTCAGCCTCGATCCCTTGGCGGCCTCAATCGCCCAGTTCATTGCCCGCACGCTCATGGGTTTTCCACCGTGCAGAAGTCATCGCCTATTGGCATGAAAAGCTCGGCGACGAGTTCTTTCATGATTTTGACCTGATTGTTGCTAGGCTCAGGACCCATTGATTTCCGGCGATCAGCGTGATTCACCGTTCGAAAAACGAGCGGTGACATGTCTGATCTCTTCTGGCTTAGCGACGGCAGATGGCGCGGCTTGCGCCTTTCTTTCCC
>NZ_JBNAFN010000020.1:0-89631 GCF_049800695.1 Fluviibacterium sp. S390
TGTGAGCTCACGGTGAAGTGCAGTTCCTGATATGTCGTTTTACTCCAGCCGGTTCTGTAACTCCATCAGCTCGCTTTGAAACACCTCAGCGGGCGTTCGGTAGCCGAGGCACTTGCGCGGCGTGGAATTGACGCGGTGGCAAATCGACCTCAAGTATCGATTTGTCAGCGCCGTCGGTTCGGTGGATCTGGGGAGATACTTCCGCAGCCTGTTGTTCGTGTTCTCGACTGTGCCTTTCTGGTACGGAGCTTGTGGGTCACAAAACCATGCATCTGCACCTATCCCGGCTTTCAGGTGCCGCCAGGCGGAGAACTCGGTGCCGCGATCAAAGGTGATCGACTGGCGTGCATCGGCGGGCAGGGGAGCTAGCCCCTGGATCAGCGCCTCCATGATCGGTTTGGATTGGCGATCCTCATTGCGCATGACAACGGCGAAACGACTGACGCGCTCGACCAGAGACGTCACGTTCACCTTTCCATGCTCCTTGCGGAACATCATCAGGTCGCACTCCCAATGGCCGAACTCGGCACGCTCAGAGATGCGCTCAGGCCTGTGGGACAGGCTTTGAACGTCGAAGATGTGGGTCCGGTTATGCTTGCGATAGCCACGCGGCCTGCGGCGGCGGCGATGTTCGGGAAGGTGCCGATAAAACTGCTCCTCGCGACCGTCCTTGGAATAGGCGAAGCGATAGATCGTCTCGTGGCTCACGCGGATCGGATGACGTTCCAATCGCATGCGACCGGCTATCTGCTCTGGCGACCAGCCAGCCTTCAGCCGATCCTCGATGGCGGCCTTGAGTTCAGGATGAGCGATCATCTTGCGATGGACAGCACGGCGCTGCTCGTATTTGTCTTGAGCGACGAGAGCGTGATAGCCGTTCAGCTCCGGTATTTCTTCGTCAGTATATCGGTTCCGCTTAATGTCCCGGTAGATCGTCGAGGGGTCGCGGCACAATCTATCCGCAATCTCTGAGACCGGCATTTTGGCTTCCAGCCACTTTGCGAGCTTGCGCCGTTCGTCCAGCTTCAGGTGACAATAGTGGGTTCCCATTCTTCATACTCCATGCAACTCTCTGTATTCGTACAAAATTTGCACTTCGTTTGTGAATCCACCGCGTGTGCCGCAAGATACCCGTAAACAGAATTATGGTAATAAAGCGCCTGAACCCGCGGGCAAAGGACTTTCTTCTTGAATTAGTCGAGTGTATTTGTCAGTTAATATTGCGCAAGCCACTCGTGACGCCATGAGCCAGCCACATCAGGCCGATACGAAGCGCAAGCTTCGAACTTCCAGGAATTGACCCAAGATGAAATATGCTGCTCCGACCTCCATTGAAGATGGCGCCGAGGAAATCCTGCCGCTGTACGACGCGCGCGATCTGACAAAGGGCGGCGTGCTGGCCCAGATCAAGCTGGACCAGGCGATCTATACCCTGCGCATCACGCGGCAAGGCAAATTGATCCTGACCAAGTAGACCGCTTCGGCTTCAGACGAAGTCGAAATCGGTCCCGGTGACCGTGCTGGCCAGAGTGTCTGCCAGAGTCACCTGGTCGGTGCCGTTGACCATCGCCACGATGGTGTGGTTGCCGCTTTGGGTGATGGTCAGATCCGACAGCGCATTCACCGTGCTGTGGCCCGAGAAGTCCAGCCGGTCGACGCCATCGGTGAAGTCCTTCACCACGTCGCGGCCAAACCCGTCGGTCCAGGCGAAAACATCCGCGCCAAGACCGCCAAGGTAGAAGTCGTTGCCCGCGCCACCGTCCAGCATGTCGTTGCCCGCGCCCGCGATGAGCGCATCATCGCCCGCCGCGCCCAGAAGCGTGTCGTCATCGGCCCCGCCGAAGAACACGTCCGCATCGGACCCGCCGGTCAGCACATCGTTGCCAGCACCGCCCACCAGCGTCACCGAGGTTGCCAGCCCGGTGGCGTCGATGGTGTCGTCGCCGGTCAGACCCATGATCCGCTCGACCCCGATCCAGCTGCCGACGTTCAGGCTCAGGCCGTTGGTGTCATAGATCACCGCCTTGTCGAACCCGGCCCCGCCGTCGCTGACCACATCGCCGCTTTCGCCGATGTAGAATACGTCGTTGCCCGCGCCGCCGTCGAAGGTGTCGTTGCCCGCAGCGCCCAGCATGATGTCGTTGCCATCATTGCCGGTCAGCGTGTCATTGCCATCACCACCGATCAGCACGTCATCGCCCGACCCGCCGGTCAGCGTGTCGTCTCCGCCACTCCCGAACAGCAGCAGCGCATCGTTGGCGGTCGAGCCGTCGATCTGGTCGTTGCCCGCGTTGCCATTGACGCGCTCGACGCCGCTCCACCCGGCCATCGACACGCTGTCTCCACTGGCGCTGGCGATCTGCGCCTTGTCATAGCCGCCGGTGCCGGTGTCGGTCACCGTGTCGAACCCGTCGATGACAAACAGGTCCGAGCCGTTGCCGCCGTCCATTGTGTCTGCACCCGAACCGCCGAACAACTGGTCGTTGCTGTCGCCGCCCGACAGATCGTCGTCGCCCGAACCGCCGAACAGGAAGTCATTGGCAAAGCCGCCGATCAGCATGTCATTGCCCTGCTGCCCGAACAGCTGGTCCGAGCCGCCGCCGCCGTCCAGCATGTCGTCACCGCCGCCGCCCGAGACCTCGTCGTCTCCGGCCCCGGCAGTCACCGTGTCATCGCCCAGATCCAGCGTGAAGACATTGGCCCCGCCATTTCCCACGGCTTCGACGTCGAAGTCGCCGATCAGGGTGAAGTTCTCGATGGCGATCAGCGTGTCGCGCAGGATTGTCAGTCCCTTGGCCCCCATGTCGCCGGTGGCGAGGTTGAATTCGACGATGAATTGTTGGGGGGTTGCGGTCGAAAGATCCGTGAAGATGGTATCGATTCCGGCGCCACCGTTGAAGACATCATTGCCACTGCCGGTCTCGATGGTGTCGTCGCCGTTGCCGCCGTTCACCTGGTCGTCGCCATCGCCGTCCCAGAGCCTGTCGTTGCCGTTGCCGCCATTGATGACGTCGTCGCCAGCCTCGCCGCGCAGCCTGTTGTCGTTGGCGTCGCCGGTGATGTTATCGTCAAAGACAGAGCCGCGGATCTCCTCGATGTCGATCAACGTATCCGTGTCGCCGAACGTATCGGTGGCGGAACCCAGCGAAAGATTGACCGTGACGCCTTGCGTGCCGCCGTCCTGATCATCGAATTCATAGCCGACAGTATCCCAGTCGGCCCCACCATCAAGGGTGTCATTGCCGGCACCCCCGGACAGATAGTCGTTCCCGGCGCGGCCCTCGATCAGGTCGTCACCGTCAAAGCCGCCCCAGAAAGCATTGTCCTGATCGTCGCCGCGGATCACGTCGTTGAAGTTCGACCCGTTGATCTGTTCGATGCCGACCAGCGTGTCGGTATCCCCAAAGGTGTCGGTCGCCGTTCCCAGCGCAAGATCAACATCGATCCCCAGGAAGCCGCCGTCATTGTGGTCGTCCTGGTAGCGGGCCTGGTCGCGAGTGCCGTCGCCGCCGTCGATCATGTCGTCGCCCGCGCCCCCGTCGATCCGGTCGCGCCCGTCGCCGCCAAGGAACGTGTCGTCGCCGGCATAGCCCCGGAAGCGTTCTTCCGCAGCGGCGCTGCCGGTGAAGCTGTCGGCGTGCGAGGTGCCGCGCACTTCCTCGATGTTGCTTAGCGTGTCGGTGTCGCCAAAGGTGTCGGTCGCGGTGCCGGTCAGGAAGTTGACCACCACTCCCTGGGTGCCGCCGCTATTACGCTCCTCATTGTCGTAGCGCACTTCGTCTCTGCTGCCGTCGCCGCCGTCGATGGTGTCATTTCCGCTACCACCCTCCAGGTCGTCCCGGCCAGCTCCGCCATTCAGGGTATCGTTGCCGTCCCCTCCAAAGAAATACTCATCGCCATCATGGCCGTTGATAGTATCGGCAAAGCGTGTGGCTCTTATTTCTTCGATGTTCTGGAACTGGTCCGTGAACCCCCAGCCGTCGGTCAGACTGCCTGCACCCTGGTCCGTGAAGGTGACGGTCACGCCCTGGGTGACTGCGCCCAGAGCATCGTAGATGTCGGATTGCAGCGCGAGTGTATCCCAGCCGTTGGTGGAGCCGATGAAGGTGTCGTTCCCGGAGCCCACAAAGAAGGTGATCCCGCCCGCGATGGTGTTGTCCGTCACCTCGACATGGTCGTCGCCAGCGCGGTCAAAAACATAGGCATTCTGGCCGGTCAGATAGATCTGATCGCCCGAGGCCGTCAGGTTGGCGCCGTGAAAATTCTCGATGTTGAACAGGCTGTCGTTTCCGGCCGCGCCCTTGTTGGCGGTGAATCCTGCCACACCGGCCTGCATGGTCCCGGTATTGTTGACGATGACGGCTGTGCCGATCGGTTCGAAATTGACTGTGTCGCTGCCAAGGCCACCGTCAAAAGTGTCGTTGCCGTTGCCCGCCTGCAGGAAGTCGTCCCCGTCCAGGCCCGAGATACTGTCGTCGCCATTGCCGCCGGTCAGATCATCGTATTGGTTCGATCCGGTGATCGTATCGTCGAAGACCGAGCCGATCACGCTGACGACATTGACCAGCGTATCAGTGTCACCATGGGTGTCGGTGGCGGTGTTGTTGCCTAGGTGGACCGTCACCGGATTTGACCCCGTTTCTGCGGAGTAGTCCACGACGGCGCCACCTGCACCGCCTTGCAGATAGTCCGCGCCGGATCCCAGGGTTGCGTGGACCCAGGCGTCGTCGCCATATATCTCGTCGTTTCCTGCGCCAGTGTTGTAGAAAACACTGTCGTTGGGGTCGGTGTCTCCCACGATGATGTCGTCCTCCGAAACCGTCGCCGAATAGGGGCCGATGCCGGTCAAAGGGATCTGATCGCCGGGGCTGAAGGCCGGCGCGGCAAAGGACGTGATCCGCGGATTCGCGGTGCCATTGGGATCGATGAAACTATCCCAGGCCGCCGGATTGGCCAATGTCGGAAGCATGTGGCCGCCGATCTGAACAAGAAACACATAGTCCGTCGCCCCGCCCGGCGCGTCGCCCGCAAAGGCCAGCACCGTGCTGGACCGGGGCGTGCCCCCGGCGTCGTTCCAGTTCACGACTCCGATGGATTCCTCGTTGATGTCTACCGCGCTGTAGGGGCCGAAAGGGCCGCCGAAGTAGCCCGAATAAAAGTCGTTGGTGTCGAAAAAGACTTGTGTCAGATCGTTGTCCGGGGCGGGTTGCGGATCCAGTGCATAGGTCAGGTTGGGTGAGCCGCCCGGTCCCACAACAATCGACAACGCGGTCTGTCCGACGGACTGCACGGTGTCGGTGTTGGAATTGAACTCCAAGACGAATGTGTTCAAGGAATAAGTTGTCATGCCAAAATCCCCCGGATGGCTTTCTATCGCGGGGTTTGCCCGCAATTTGTAAGGAAATTAGGGCAGAAAGTGTCTCCGAGCAAGAAAACTGCCGTGCGCGCTGACTGTCTGTGTGTCCAGCGCCGCGCTGCACGCGACGCGTTGCACGCCTAGGTTGCGTCGCCCAGGCTGCTCAGCAGGAAATTCTCCAGCCGCGAGGCGTCGATCGGCTTGGAAATCAATGGCAGTCCGGCTTCGGCGCACTGCTGGCGCAATTCGGGCGACCGGTTGGCCGACAGCACGCACGACGGGATCGGGCCATAGCGCGCCTTCAGGGTCTGGGTCAGGGCGATGCCATCGGCCCCCTGCCCCAGCTGATAGTCCACCAGCACCGCGTCCGGGACGATCTCGATCTCTTCCAGCAGGTCGATGGCGGCCTCGGCGCTTTCGGCTTCCAGCACGCTGACATCCCATTTTCCCAGCAGCATCATCATGGCGCGGCGCAGGTCCACATCGTCTTCGACCAGCAGCACGATCAGCCCCTTGTCCTTCAGCCGCCACGCGGTCGAAACCCGCGAGGCATCGGCCTTGGATGCGGCGCGCGGGTCGGCGGCATCGCTGGCGGGCAGGCTGACGAAGAAGCCGCTGCCGCGCCCCGGCACGCTCCACAACCCCAGCGGATGACCCAGCCGGGCGCAGGCGCGTTCGACGATGGCCAGTCCCAGCCCCAGCCCTTCACTGGCGCTGGCGCGGGCGTCGAGCCGCTGAAATTCCTGGAAGATCAGCTCCTGATCCTCTTCGGCGATGCCACAGCCGGTGTCCCAGACCTCCATCCGCAGGGCCGATCCCATGCGCCGGGCGCCGATCAGAACGCGGCCTTCGTTGGTATAGCGGATGGCATTGCCGATCAGGTTTTGCAGAATGCGGCGCAGGTAGGCGGGATCGCTGCGCACCACCGCTGTCGAGGGCACGACGCGCAATTCCAGCCCCTTCTGGGCGGCCAGCGGCGCAAATTCCTCGGCCAGTTGCCGCAGGATTTCAGACAGCGGCACGGCGCGGATATCGAAGACCTCGCTGCCGGAATCCAGCTTCGAGATGTCGAGCAGCGCGTCGATGATGACCTCGACGCTTTCCAGCGCCCGCCGGGCCTTGTCGACCAGCGGGTTGGGATCGTGATCGGTGGCCGAGGCGAGGAACAGCTCGGCCGCCGACAAGGGCTGCAACAGGTCGTGGCTGGCGGCGGCAACAAAGCGCGATTTCGAGGCGTTCGCCCGTTCCGCCGCCTCCACCGCGTCTTCAAGTTCCAGCGTCCGCTCGGCTACCCGGTGTTCCAGTGTTTCGTTGGCCACGGTCAGCGCCCGCGCCGCCTCGCGGATGGCGGTGACATCGGTCAGCGAGACCACGAAGCCGCCGTCGGGCAGTTTGCGCGCGAAAGTGTCCAGCGACAGCCGGTCCGGACCCGACAGCTCGAACGACAGCGGTCCCGTGGCCTTGCCACCGTTGCGCCAGGTTTCCAACTGCCGCAATTGCGCCTCGTCCGAAATGGTGAAACGCTCGCGCAGCTCCTCGGTCATGCCGTCGAAACCGGCGCCCATGATGACCCGAGACGGGGCCAGCCCCAGCAAGTCGGTAAAGCGGGTGTTCCATCCCACCAGCCGGGCCCCCTGGTCGAAGATCGCCACGCCCTGGTTCAGATGCTCCAGCGTGGCGCGGACCATGCGTGCCTGCTGATCCAGCAGTTTGTCACGTTCCTCGCGGCCGATGCGGATCACGTCGGTGATGTCGGTTTGCAGGATCACCGTGCCGCCGTTCGAGGTGCGATGCTCGCTGACCTGCAACCAGTGATCGTCGGCCAGTTCGACGTTGAACATCACGTAGCTGTCGCCGTGCCGCTTCAGCCGCCGCGCGGCCCAATCGGCGCGGCGCTCGGGCGTCGGCAGCGCCAGGTACTGGCTGCGGCTGACCAGACCGACATAGTCGCCGAAGGTCAGACCGGGCACAAGGCGCGGGCGGATGTCCTTCAGCTTCAGTCCGAAGCGACTGTTGCACATGACCATCGCGTCATGCTCGTTGAACAGGGCAAATCCCTCGCGCACGGTTTCGATGGCGTTGGACAGGTCGGCGCGGGCGGCATCGGCCTCGCGGCTGGCCTCGGCCAGTTGCGCGTTGGACCGGTTCAGCAGATCCAGCGCGGCCTCAAGTTCAAGGGTCCGCTGGCGCACCTGATCTTCCAGGATCACCGCACGTTCGAACTGGGCATAGGCTTGGCCTGCGCCGTCGGTGTCCTGTTCCACCCGGTTCATCAGCGCGGCGGTGATCTTCAGAAGCCGCGCGTGCTGCGCTTCAAGCGGCTCATTCGGATCGAGAAGTGAATCCATCATTCGGCAGAGCCTTGCGGGTGGAAAAAGGCGACGCCGGTCATGGTCTGGTTGACGTGCTTGGCGCCCACCTGTTCGCCATAGGTGTTGAACCCCACGACGTTGTGCTTGCGCAGGATCTGCGACAGGCGCCCCACCTGCTGGTGCTGGGTTGCCTCGATCCGGCGCAGGACGCAATCGCAGGCCAGAACGGTGTCCAGTGAGCCCCCGGCGGTCAGGCGGTCAAGTTCGGCGTCCAGATGGTCGGCCATGTTCTCGGCCTTGGCCAGCGTCAGCACGATGCCTTCGCCAATGGCGGAATAGAAGACCAATGCGCCGTCTTCGGTGACCCGCTGGATGGCCCGGACATGGTGCTGGCCGCCGACCCGCACCACCAGCGGATGCGCCGCGAAGGTGAAGGGCGACAGATAGTCGGGGTTCTTGCCCAGAATGCGCGCGTATTCCCGCGCGGCGGGACGGCCGTTGATTTCGCGAACAATCCGGCGGGCGGGTTCGGCCCCGGTGACGACCATGCGCGCGTCGCCCGGCTGGAAGTGATCCAGACTGAAGACCTTGACCTCGCAATCGGTCCGCACCTGCGTGATGACCGCCGCGTTTCGATACACCACGCCATTCAGGGCCACCTTGGGCTGTTCGAAGCGCACCCCGTCCCCGGCCGAGCCGCCGAAGACCGGCATGGCTGCCAATCCGGACGAGATGGCACTCATCAACTGGTCTTCGCGCAGGCTCATGCCGTCGATCACAAGGAAGGCGAAGGCGTTGGGAAGACCGCGGGCCCGGCCTTCAAGCGCCAGACGCTGGCGCACCACTTCGTCCGTCAGATCGGTGGCGTCGAAGTCTTTCAGATCCGGGACCAGCAGGGTCGATGTCTGAAAGTGCTTTCGGGGAAACCCCACGGCGACGATGTTGCCCTCGCTATAGCCGTCTTCGGTGATTTCGCCGGCGGTGGTGCAGGCCACGACCTCGACCCCTTCGAACCGGGCTCCGGCGGCGGCGACCACCTTGTCGAAATCCGCATCGGCGTCCACGAACAGGAAAAGCTGGGCCAGGTCAGACCCAAGCTGTGCTGCAAGGATATCCATGCAATCGGGGCGCTGTGCCGGGACAGCGGCGCGCCGGATGGTCGTTTGCTCTGCCACCTCGGGGGTGGCCAGTGTGTCGTGCTCCAGGGGTTGCGCCTCCTCCTAACGCTCCCATGTCCGCGACGATCTTCCGGGCGGGGCTTTTCTATCCCTCGGGCAGAAGATGTGCGTATCTGGCCTGCTGGGCGACCAGAACCGCCTGTGTACGGCTTTGTACGCCAAGCTTGCGCATGATCGCCGTGACATGGGCTTTGACAGTTGTTTCGGCAATCGACAGGTCAAAGGCAATCTGTTTGTTCAGCTTGCCGTCGCAGATCAGCCGCAGAATGCGGGCCTGCTGCCGGGTCAGGCTGGCCAGACGGGCCACGGATTCATCGCGCGCGCCATCCTCTGTGGCGGGCTCGATATAACCCTCGGGATGATAGGTCTCGCCGGCCCAGATCGCGTCGAACGCGCTGCGGAAGATGTCGCGGTGGCTGTGTTTGGGCACGAAGCCGCGGGCCCCGGCACGCAATGTGGCCGAAACGGTGCGGTTGTCGGACATGGAGGACACCACCAGCAGCGGCAGGTCCGGGTGCCGGGCGCGCAACCGCAGCAGCCCGTCCAGCCCGTTCACATCCGGCAGGTTCAGGTCCAGCAGCAGCACGTCGGGCAGCGGGCCGTCATTCAGAACCTCCAGCGCGTCGTTCAACGAGTCCGCGGTGGTGACGCTGGAGATCCCGGCGGCACTGGTCAGGACAATCGACAGGGCGTCGCAGAACAACGGGTGATCGTCCACGATCATGGCGGTTCTGGTGGGGTTCTGGGCGCTGAGCACTCCGGACTTCTCCTTGCGACCTGGTGTTGCGGTCTCAAGCTAACATGGGCAGGCCCGATCCGTGAACTGGTGCGAAAGTCGTAGACCGGTCATTCGGCGGCCATCCGCAAACTGGGAGCGGCAGCCGGGGTGCGCGTCGCCTGCCCGGCCGGGTTGGGTGTCCGGCGCTGGATCAGGGCAAACAGCGGCGGTGTGAAATAGAAGGACACCACCGTCGACAACAGCACCCCGCCCGCGATCGACACCGCAAAGGGCGGCCAGAAACCGCCACCGGCAAGGATCAACGGCAGGAACCCTCCGAACGTGGTGATGGTGGTCGAGACGATGTGCCGGCTTGAGCCGGTGACCACGCGTGCCATGGCCGCGCGATCCCCCGCCGCCGCATCCGGATCGGCCTGCAACCCGGTCAGGATGATGATGGCCGCATTGATCGACACGCCGATGGAGCCTATGACCCCGATGATGGCGGTGATCCCGAACGGATATTGCAGCACCGCCAGCGCCAGCAGCGAAAGACCCGCCGACAGCACGCAGACTGCCAGCGCCACGGCTGTCAGGCGAAAAGAGTTGAATGTCAGCGCGATGGTGGCCGTTGTTAAGGTTGCGATCACCCCCAGCGAGGCCATGAGGTTGTTCACCGTACTGGACCGCGCATCAGAGTCGCCGCCGATTTCGAGCCGGTAACCCGCCGGCAGGGTGAACCCGGCGTCTGCTAGATCGGCCTGCACCGCCTGCAAGGCTTCCTCGGGCAGAAGATCGGGGATCAGGAAGGCCTGCACGGTGTTGGCGCGCGCGCCATTGTGGCGGGTGATGGTGCTTTCCGACGGCTCCAGCCGCAGGCTGGCCAGTTCCGACATGGGCACGCCGGGAAAGGCCCCCGACGCGGCGATTTTGGCGGCATCGGGCGGCAGGATCGGCAGGTCGGCAATGGCCATCAGATCGGCGCGCAGCCCGTCGCCAAAGCGAACCCGGATCGGCAACTGCTCGGTCCCTTCGACCAGCGACCCGCCGGTGACGCCCACCAGCCCGGCCTCAAGCTGGCGCGCTACATCCGTCAGGTTCAGCCCCAGCAGCCGGGCCTTGTCTTCGTCGATGTCGAACCGCAGTTGCGGAGCCCCGCCCGAGATCGAGCTGCGCACCTGCGTGATGGTGTTCAGATCGGCCATGATGGCGCGGGCTTCATCGGCCAGTTCGCGCAGCACGGCGATATCCTGACCGACGAAGCGCAATTCGACCGGCGCGTCCACCGGCGGGCCTTGCACCAGCCCGCGCACGACGATGCGGGTCTGCGGAAACCCGTCGTCCAGCCGCGCCTGAAGCTCCGGCACCAGCCGGGCCGCCGCGGTGTCGGTGGTGGTGGTCACCATGCCCTGGGCGAACCCCGGCTCGCGCGAACGTCCGCCGGTGATGTTGTAGTAGAACGCCGGTCCCGACTTGCCGATGGACCAATAGCGCGAGCGCACGTCGCCCTCGCGCCCGAGGATCGCGTCGATCTCGCCCACAAGGCGGCGGGTTTCGCCGATGGCGGTGCCGGGCGGCATCTGAACCTCAAGATAGAACTGGTCGCGTTCGACGCCGGGGAAGAACTGGGCCTTCAACGAGGGGAAGCTGGCAAAACCCAGCATCGGCAGAACCAGCGCCAGGGCCACCGATTTCACCGGATGCGCCAGCGACCAGCGGATCGAGACGCCGAAGGCCCGGCCAAGCGCACCGCCCCTGATCCCCGAGGCCAGCACGCCACCGCCATCGCCAAGTGGCAGCAGCCAGCCGGCCAGCGCGGGCGTGACGGTCAGGGCCACGATCAGCGACCAGAACAGCATCATCACCACCGCGATGGCGATGGCGCCGACGAAATCGCCCGCCGGTCCGGGCAGCAGGATCATCGGCGTGAACGACAGCGCCGTGGTGATTGTCGAGGCCAGCAGCGGCGCTGCCAGACGACGCACGGAGTCGCCCACCGCTTCGAGCCGCGCCATGCCTGCCTGCAATCGCTGCCGGATCTCGTCGGACATGACGATGGCAGCGTCGACCAGCAGGCCAAGCGCCACGATCAGCCCGGTGACCGACATCTGATGAATGGGCAGGCCGATGGCGTTCATCGTTGCCAGCGTGGCAAGGCTGACCACCGGCAGAACCAGTGCCACGATCATCGCGGCGCGTACCCCCAGCGTGACGAACAGAACCGCCACCACAAGCCCGACGCCGATGGCCATGTTGGTGCCCACATCCGCCAGCCGCGCCGCGGTATAGGTGGACTGGTCGAACGCCAGTGTTTCGGCGATGCCCACCGGGACCGCGTCGGCGCCATGGGTCAGTTCCGCCCGCACCAGATCCATCCAGCGGTCGATCTGCACCCCGTCCTGCGCCAGCACCCCGATCAGCACGGCAGGCTTGCCGTCTGACAGGGCCAGTTCATCGGCGGGCTGTTTTGCGCCCCGGCTGACCGTGGCGATGTCGTCCAGACGGGTGACAGCACCAGTGGGGCCTTCGCGCAGCACCACGTCGCGCAAACGGTCCAGTGCCGTAACCTCGCCCGAGATGGCGATGGAGATATCCGTGCGGTCGGCCTGCAACCGGCCGGCCTGCACCTTGCCGTCGGCCCCCCGGATCGCGGCCGAGATCTGGTCGGCAGTCAGGCCAAGGGCGGCGGCCTGTGCCGGATCGACCGAGACCAGAACTTCTTCGTCCGGCACGCCGAACAGGTTGACGGCGCGGGTCTGGGGAATGCCGCGAAACCGGTCGGCCAGTGCGTCGGCATGACGGCTGAGGATCGGCAGGGGCACGCCCGCGTGTTCAGCACTGACAGCGACCACGGCGGAATAGGCGGCGATGCCCTCGCTGTCGAACTCCGGCGCGCCGACGCCTTCGGGAAAGCGGGCGCGGGCATCATCGACGGCGGCACGGGCTTCGGTCCAGGCCTGTTCGATGACAGCGGCGTCCAGGGTTTCCAGCAGTTCGATGGACACCACCGAAACCCCCTGCCCCGAGACCGAAGTGACCGTGTCGACCTCTTCGATGCGACGCAGTTCCTCTTCGATCTCGGCGGTGACCAGCGCCTCGACGCGACCGGGATCGGCGCCGGGGAAGTTGGTGGTGACCGTGGCAAAGATGTTGGTGATGGTGGGATCTTCCTGCCGTCCCAGCGACAGCAACGAGGCCAGTCCCGAGGCGATCAGCACCAGCAGGATCAGTGCCACCAGGCGCGGCTGGCGAAAGGTCAGGGTTTCCATCTCAGCCCGCCCCGGTCACGCGGACCAACTGGCCGGGGGTCACCCGGTGCGGCCCTGCCTGGATCAGCCGCGCGCCATCGGGGAAACTGCCCCGCACGTAGGCGCGGTCGGCTTCGCTGTGCAGCAGTTCCACCGCCGCCGGCCGGACGCGATTGTCGGCATCGACAGTGAACACTGTCCACACCCCCTGCGTTCCTTCGCGCAAGGCGCGTAACGGCACCCAGGCGCCTGCCATCGCCACCTGCCGCGTCACCGTCAGCACGGCGGTCTGGCCCAGAACCGGGGCACCGTCGCTTTGCACCGACAGCAACAGGGTGCGGGTCCGTGTCACCGGATCAATGTCGGGGCGCACCGTCTGCACCTTGGCCGGCAGGTCACGCCCGGCGATCGACACCGTCAGATCGGTCAACGCGGCCGGGTCGGCCCAGACCGGCAGCCCGACCCGCACGACAAGCCTGTCGTCCTCCATCAGTTGCACCACGCCCTGCCCGGCGGCCACGGTCGTGCCGGTATCGACGCGCCGTGCCGCGATCCGCCCGTCGAAGGGGGCGGTCAGGACGGACTTCTCAAGCCGCAACCTTGTGGCGGCGATGGCCGCGTCGGTCTCGGCAATTCGCGCCTGCAAGGCATCTCGGGTGGCGCGCGCCTGGTCGAGTTGTTCGGTCGGAGAGAACCCCCGATCCTTCAGCGCTGATCGACGCGACAGCGAGGCTTCGGCAAAGGTCAGTTCGGCCTCCAAAGCCGCGCGGGCGGCCTGAAGGCGGGTCTGCTCGGCCTCGATCAGGGCGGTGTCAAGCCGGGCCAGCGCAGTGCCTCTGGCGACCGTTGCGCCTTCGTCCACCAGGATCTCGACGATCCGGCCTCCAAGTTCGAAAGACAGTTCGGCGGTCTGGGCAGGCTCCACCTGCCCCAGGAACCGCCGCTGGGTTTCAAAGCCCGGCAGGATCGTCAGAGGGGCCACCGAGACCGGCGTCGCCGCAGCCACATCATCGGGTTGGGTGGCCTCGGCCCGCATTGTCAATACCTGGGCCCCGGTCCTCACCGCGTAGCCTGCCCCGAATACCGTGGACGTGGTCAGAAGGATCGTGGCCGCGCGGCGGGCGGCCCGGCGTGCGCGGCTGGAAGAAGATGTGGACTGTGTCATCGGGGGCTCCGATCCGGGCGGGGCATTGATTGAATGTTAGATGCTCTTACATAAGTTAGAATCTCTAACTTTGACAAGTCCTACGTGACAGGGCATCAGATGGATCATGAGCAGCGACCCAAAAATCCAGAAGAAATCCGGCTATCATCACGGCGACCTCAGGGCGCAATTGATTGAAGCCACTCGACAATTGGTGGAAGAGAAAGGGCCGGACCATTTTTCGGTCTCGCAAGCCTGTCGAGTCGCCGGCGTCTCGACCGCTGCACCCTATCGCCATTTCCGCAACAAGGACGAGATGCTCAGGTCGGTCTGCGAGGAAGCGGCCGAGCGGCATTTCTCCCAGATGAAAGCGGCGCTGGAGGGTCTGCCCGAGGGTGATCTTGAGCGCATCATCGCCATGGGCCGGGTCTATGTCGGTTTCGCGCAGGCCGAGCCCAGCGTGTTCCGCCTGATGTTCAGCTGGCCGCACCAAAGCGGGGCCATGTCACCGGAGGACGCCGCCGCACCGCCCACGAAGACGCTGGTGGAAACAGAAGTGGCCAAGCTGTTGGGGAAAAGCGAAATCGACAGCGACGTGAAGCTGCGCGCGACCATGCTGTGGACCTTCGTGCATGGGCTGTCTTTCCTGCTGATCGACGGCAAGGCCAAGGTCTGCGAATTCGAGTCCGATATCGAGGTGATGCTGTCCGAAGCTGCCCGGCGCGTGATGGCCTGAGGCGGTTCGGGATTGCAGGTTTTCGATAATTCATGAATTGGTGAAGTCCGAAAATGCAGGCCGAGATCCCCGGTTCAGACGCCGCCCGGCCACGAAACCAGAACTCATCGACCCCGTAGCGGAGAGCCCCTTGTCCACCGTCATCTATCACAACCCCGCCTGCGGCACCTCTCGCAACGTGCTTGAGATCCTGCGCACCACCGGCCACGATCCCGTGGTCATCGACTACCTTGATACCGGCTGGACCCGGCCGCAACTGCTGGGCCTGTTCGCGGCGGCCGGGCTGTCCCCGCGCGACGCCCTGCGCACCAGCAAGTCCCCGGCCGAGGAGCTGGGCCTGCTGGACCCCTCGGTCAGTGACGAGACGTTGCTTGATGCGATGCTGGTGCATCCGGTGCTGGTCAACCGCCCGATTGTCTGCACGCCCAAGGGGGTGAAGCTCTGCCGCCCGTCCGAGGCGGTGCTGGATCTGCTTGACCGCCTGCCCGACGGACCTCTGGTCAAGGAAGACGGCACGGTCATTCTGGATGAGAAGGGCCAGCGCGTTGACTGACACGCCGCAGCTTGACGAAGCGTCCTTTCGCGCCATTGATCGCGAAACCCTGTCCCAGCCGATCCGGTCCACCCATCCGCCGCGCATCCTGCTGCTGCATGGCTCGCTGCGCGAACGCTCCTACAGCCGTCTGCTGAATGAAGAGGCCGCGCGCATCCTGACCCGACTGGGCGCCGAAACGCGGGTCTTCGATCCGGCCGGCCTGCCCCTGCCCGATGATGCCGAGGCCGACCATCCCAAGGTACAGGATCTGCGTGATCTGGTGACCTGGTCCGAAGGCATGGTCTGGTGCTCGCCGGAACGTCATGGCGCCATGACCGGGGTGCTGAAAAGCCAGATCGACTGGATCCCGCTGACACTGGGCGCGATCCGGCCAAGTCAGGGCAAGACACTGGCCCTGATGCAGGTTTCGGGCGGCTCGCAAAGCTTCAATGCCCTCAACCAGATGCGGGTGCTGGGCCGCTGGATGCGGATGCTGACCATTCCCAACCAGTCTTCGGTGGCCAAGGCGTTTCTGGAGTTCGAGGAGGATGGCCGCATGAAGCCGTCGGCCTACTATGACCGCGTGGTTGACGTGATGGAGGAACTGGTGAAATTTACCTGGCTCACCCGTGACCTGAGCCCGCATCTTGTGGATCGCTATTCCGAACGCAAGGAAACCGCGGCGGACCTGTCGGCGCGGGTCAACCAGCGTTCGGTCTGATCCGGGTGCCGCGCCGCGCTGGACAGGTCGGATGCGGACTGAAAGGGTGGCCCCGGATGTGCCCCTGTTCCGAGACGTTGCCATGACCCCTGCCATTCCCACGCCACCCCTGTCGCATCGCGTGTCGCCGCTGGGCCTGTGCCTGGCGGCGTTGTTTTTCGGCGCGTCGCTGACGCCGTCGCTGCTGCCGCGCGATCCTGTGATGCAAGGAGTTCTGGGCGGGCTGGTGGCTGGCATCGGGCACGAGGTCGGCGTGGCCATGGCCTGGGGCTGGCGGTTTCTGGGCATCCCGGTTCTCTCGTCGACGCGGCATCTGCTGCTGACGGCGCTGGCGGGGCTTTTCGCGCTTGTGGTCAGCATCTGGTGCCTGTGGCACGCCGCCGATTGGCAAAACGCGACCCGCGTGGTCATGCACCTGCCGCCGGTGGACACCTCGCATCCGCGCATCATTGCCCCGGTGGCATTCGGTGTCTTTGCCGCGACATGGGTGCTGGTGCGGCTGTTCGGGGCGGTGCAGCGGCGGCTGACGGCGTTGCTCAACCATGTGCTGCCACCGCGCGTCGGGTTCGCCATAGGCGTGGCCCTTGCGCTGTTTCTGTTCTGGAGCCTGATCAACGGGGTTCTGGTGAAACGCGCTTTCGAGATCGCCGACGCCTCTTTCGAGGCCGCCGACGAGTTGATCGAGCCGGACATCCCGCGGCCCACGGAACCGGGCAAGACCGGCGGGCCGGACTCGCTGGTGGATTGGGAGGAAATGGGCCGCTGGGGCCGTGCCTTCGTCGCCACGGCGCCGACCCGCGAAGAAATTGCCGCCTTCAAGCCCGACATCGCCATGGATCCGATCCGCGTCTACGTCGGGCGCCGCGCGGCAGAAACCGCGCAGGAACGGGCCGAAGTCGCCTTGCAGGAGTTGATCCGGCAGGGCGGGTTTTCGCGCAAGGCGCTGGTGGTGATGGTGCCGGTGGGCACCGGCTGGATGGATCCGGGCGGGCAGGACACGTTGGATTTCATGCTGGGTGGCGATGTTGCCACGGTGGCGGTGCAGTATTCCTATCTGACCTCGGTCCTGTCGATCCTGGCCAACCCGGATTACGGCGTCGAACAGGCCCGCGTATTGCACGATGTTGTCTATGACTACTGGACTGAACTGGACCCGGCCACGCGTCCAAGGCTGTACGTGCACGGGCTGTCTCAGGGCGCGCTGAACTCGCAAAGCTCGTTGCCGATCCTGGACATGCTGGGCGATCCGGTGTCGGGCGCGCTGTGGGCCGGATCACCGTTCATCAGCCCTTTGTGGCAATTCATGCGGGACCAGCGCCAACCCGACAGTCCGGCATGGCAACCGCGGTTCGGCAATGGCTCGCTGGCACAGGTGACCAACCAGAGCGGCGAATTCGATCTCCAGGCCACGCGCTGGGGGCCGATCCGGCTGGTGTTCCTGCACTATGGCAGCGATCCGATCGTGGCCTTCAGCTTCACGTCGGCCTTCCGCCGACCCGACTGGATGCGCGATCCGCGCGCCCCGGACGTGCCGCCCGAATTCCGCTGGTTTCCGGTGGTCACCATGTTCCAACTGGCGCTCGACATGGCGATCTCGCTGCAGGTCGAGGGCTTCGGCCACTACTACATCGCCGCCGACTATATCGACGCCTGGGCCGAGGTGCTGGAGCCCGAGGGCTGGACCCCAAAACGTGCGGCTGAACTCAAGGACATCTTCTTGCGGCGCGGGCCGGCGTTCTGATGCGGCGGGCATGGCGGATCGCCCTGATCGGGCTTGGCGTGCTGACCCTTGTGCTGCTGGGCCAGATGGGCGCGCGGTATCTGGGGCTGCTGACCCCGCGCGATACGCCGGAAGAACGGTCGGCGCTGCTGTCGCCTTTCTACAAGGTGTATCTGCCCGACAGCGGGCAAGGCCCCTTCCCCACGGCGCTGCTGGCGTCGGGCTGCGACGGGCCGCATGACAATATGGCGCGATGGGCCGGGATGCTGAACGAACAGGGTTGGGCCGCGGTGATGGTCGACAGTCACGCGCCGCGCGACTACCTGGATTTTCAGGTCTGGCGGCTGATCTGCGCCGGCCAGATCTTCACCGGGACCGAACGCGCCGGAGATCTGGCCGTCGCGCTGGAAGATGTGCGCGGCATGGCCTTTGCCGACCCTGACCGCCTGCTGCTGTTCGGGGCGTCGCATGGCGGCTGGGCGGTGATGGACCTGCTCAGCCAGGCCGCGACCCCGCGTCCACCGCAGGGTCTGAGCCGCTGGCCGGGCGATCCGCAGGCGCGTGGTCTGGCCGGGGTGTTGGGCGCGCTGGTCGCCTATCCCTATTGCGGTCCGGGCAGCCTGGCCGCACGCCAAGGCTGGGCGGCGGAGATTCCGGTGGAAATGATCCTTGTCCGGGACGACGAGATCACCGACGAGCAAGCCTGTCTCGACATCGCGACTGGGCAAACCGCGGTGCGTCCGGTGGCCGTCACGGTGCTGGAAAACGCCACGCATGGGTTCGACCAGCAAGAGCGCGAGGCGCTCAGCACGCTGGAATTCAGCCCCGAAGCCACCACAACGGCCCTGGGACTCGGGCGCGATTTCGTCACGCGCATTTCAGCGCCGGAATCTGCCCCGGGAAACTGAATCCCATCAGCGAAAAAAAGCCGAATGTTGGGCAAGAATCCGCGCAGATGGTCCTGATTCGGCCTTTTGGCTGGCATCAAGTGTTCCTGATTCGGTCGGTCGCAACCAGAGCGTGTGTTTGCGCAATCGAAGCGTTCGGCGGGAAAATACAGTAGATTTTCGCGGTCAGGCCACCTGTGGTTGAACACCGGGTATGGAATTCTGGTACCTGAAATTGGAGAATATTTACCATTAGTTACCGGAAATACCCTGTTTTCCGCAACAGAATGACTGCAATCGGCGTTGACAGCCACCCCGGTCAGAATCTTACCCTTAGTTAACTAATCAACAGGAGGTCCGCCCGTTTCACCCCGGTGTCGACGGGGTTCGCATGCAAAGTTACCGGTTCTTTTCAGCTTAAGCATTTTTGCAAGTGGTTTGGCGTGCCTGCCGGACATATTCGCTGGTCGCCTGTTGTTTCAGCCGGAACCTATTGTGCGCACCGTCACATGGATGTGACTCGTGGATGGGCCCTCTGACCAGGGGGAGAACCATCGTGAATACGCCGCTAAGCCCGGAAGACCTCGTCAATTCCTTCAAGGTTGGAGATCAGGAGACCGCCGCGATCGCCACGCTGACCGGCGGCGACTACGTGATTGTCTGGTCCAGCGATGGTCAGGACGGCTCGGGCACTGCCATTGTCGGGCAAAGGTTCGCGCCCAACGGCACGCGGATCGGGCTGGAATTCATCCTAAACACCACCGAGACCGGAAACCAGTACGCCCCCACCATTGCGGCCACCGATGACGGCGGCTTCGCGGTAGCCTGGGTTGGAAACGACACCAACGGTCTTGGCATCGTCGCGCGGCAGTACGATGCACAGGCCGTGCCCTTGGGGGGTGAGATCGCCGTCAACACCGCCCAGGTCTCGAGCCAGCATCAACCAACCGTCGCCGCCCTCCCCGGTGGCGGTTTTGCTGTGGCCTGGTTCACTGATTATGACGCGGCGGTCTCCTTTGTGCGCGACGTCAAGATGCAACGCTTCGATGCCAGCGGCGTGCCGCAGGGCGCAGAGACCACGGTCAACACCACGGGCGCCAACACCTCCACCACGGAAAGCGAACCGGTCCTGGCCACCATCCAGCCGTCGGGCGGCGCCAACGGGCTGGCCGGTGGCGGCGTGGTTGTGGCCTATCGGGCTGCCGATGGCAGTGGCAACGGGATCAAGGCACAGGTCTTTACTCCGGCCGGGGCGACCGTCGGGACCGAGATCGATGTCAACACCACCACGGCGGGCACCCAGCAGGCCCCCTCGGTGGCGGGCCTGGACGGCGGCCGTTTCGTGGTTGTCTGGGAAGGACCGGATGCGTCGCACCATGGTATCTACGGTCAGCTCTACGAAGGCGACGGCACCGTCGTCGGGTCCGAATTCCAGATCAACGTCCAGACCAGCAGCACCCAGCAGCAGCCCAATGTCGTGGGCACATCGGACGGCGGGTTTGTCGTCATCTGGGACGCGTTCACCTCGGCTGGCTCGGGCGATGGGTCGGCCTATGGCGTGGTGGCGCGGCGGTTTGACGTCGACGGCAACGCCCTGACGGGTGAAATCCTGATCAACGAGCAAATTCAGGGCAGTCAATACGCGGGTGCGTTGGCGGCCTTGGCTGGCGGCAATTTCGTGGCGGCCTGGACGTCAGACACCTCGGGAACGGCCGGAGACGGCTCGGGCCGGGCGGTGGCCCAGCGTCTGTTCGGCGACCCACTGACTTACAACGCGCTGTCCGCCGCGCCCGAGGTCGAGGCGGTCTCGACCACCCGCGTGTTCTTGGAATCGGATGTGAATGCCATGCCGCAGCGGATCGACGCCGATGGCGCCGCCGCCGTGTCCGACATGGATTCCGCCGACTTCAACGGCGGGCGTCTTCTGGTCGGCACCATCGCGGCATCTGCCCATGCCCAGCAATTCCTGCCGCAGGATGACGACGCGCAGCACCAGTTCGGGCTGGACGCCACCGGTCCGGTCAGTGTCAACGCCGGGACCGGCGCGGTCAGCGTCAACGGCACCCAGGTTGGCACCATTTCCTCGGACGGCATGAATGGCGCGCCCCTGATCGTCGATCTGAACGCAAATGCCGATGCGGCCAGCGTCGAGATCCTGGTCGAACATCTGACCTATCAGAACCTGTCGGACGATGCTGCGGACCAGTCCTATGTTTCGATCCTGCTGGAAGATGGCGATGGCGCGGCCTCGCATCCGGTGGTGGTCGAGATCACGATCACACCCGATGCCGATATCGACGGGCCGGTGCGCGGCGAAACCCGCGTCAACACCGTGACCAATCTGAGCCAGAACGATTCCGACATCGCCGGGCTGACCGATGGCGGCTATGTCTCGGTCTGGGTCTCCTACGGACAGGATGACGCGATCACCTGGCAGGGCGGAATCTTCGGGCAGCGCTATGACGCCGATGGCGTGCCGGTGGGGCTGGAGTTCCAGGTCAATGCCACGGCGGCGGGCGACCAGGTGCAGCCGGCGGTGGCCGGGTTGAACGATGGCGGCTGGGTGACTGTCTGGCAGGATTCCAACGTCAGCGGCATCCGCCTGAATCGCTATGACGATACAGGCGCGCTGATCCAAAGCGAAATTCAGGTCGAAACCAACTCGTCCAGCAGCCAGGGAGGCCCGGATGTCGCGGCCCTGTCCAACGGCGGCTATGTGGTGACATGGCATTCGGCCTCTTCCGGAACGGCCGGGGATGGCAGCGGCAATGCGGTGAAGGCGCAGGTCTACAACGCGGCCGGGGCCACGGTGGGTGGCGAAATATCGGTGAACGTGCAGACCACCGGGTGGCAGGATACCGCCAAGGTTTCCGCCCTGAACGCGGGTCGGTTCGTGGTGGTCTGGGAAGAAAACGACGTGGCCAATGGCGATGGATCGTCCACGGCCATCTCGGCGCGCATCTTCGACGCGGGCGGGGTGCCGGAAACCGGCGAGATCCGGGTCAATACCACCACCGAGAACTTGCAGGCGATGCCGCAGGTGGCGACCCTGGCCAACGGCGATTTCGTCGTCGCCTGGCATTCGGAACAGCAGGATGGCAGCCAGGGCGGGATCTACTACCAGCGCTATACGTCGACCGGCACGCCGATCGCGGGCGAAGTGCGGGTGAACGACTCGACCAGCGGCGATCAGACCACGCCCAGCCTGATAGCCCTGTCCACCGGTGGCTTCGTGGTGTCCTGGGTGGATACCTCAACCCCGGCGCCGGGCAGTGGCGCGGACGTGTTCGCGCAGGTCTTCGACGCGGATGGCACGCGGCTGGACACCGAGGTACGGATCAACACCGAGGTTGCCTCGACCCAGGACGAGCCGACCATGGCCGCCCTGCCCAACGGAAACTACGTGGTGCAATGGACCTCGGCCGACAGTGCGCCCGCCGGTGACGGCAGCGGCGATGGCGTTTTCCAGCAGATCATCGGCGATCCGAACGAGATCAACACCTCGCCGCCGCCGGTGCTGACCGGGCTGCAAACCGATGTCTCTGCCACCGAGGATCAGGTGGCGGCGGGCATTCCGCTGCTTGGCAATGGTGCGCTGACGCTGTCGGATTCGGATTCCGCCGACTTCGATGGGGGGTTCTTCGCCCTGCGCCGGGTGCTGGTCGATCAGAATACCGATGATTTCAATCCGCCCGATGACAACACCCAAGACAACCTGATGATCCAGACCGGCGGCGGGATCACCATCACCGGGGGCGGCACCACGGTGAACGTGGGCGGCGTGGCCGTGGCCACCATTTCCTCGGACGGACAGAACGGCGCCGATCTGGTGCTGGATTTCCTGCCGGGTTCGACACTGGTGCGAGTCGAGACGCTGCTGAACGCGATCTACTACCAGAACCCGTCGGACGACACCGCGTCGTCGCGCAGCTATGAGCTGGACATCAACGATGGCGACGGCGGCGTCAACGCGGCGACCAGCCTGACCATCCAGATCACGCCGGTGGCCGAAACCACCGGGCTTCCCAAGCTGGGCAGCGAAACCCAGGTCAACAGCTTCACAACCGGCGCGCAGGATGATGCACAGGTGACGGTGCTGAACGATGGCGGCTGGGTGTCTGTCTGGCAGTCGGACGCGCAGGATGGCAGCGGCCACGGCATCTACATGCAGCGGTACGACGCGCTTGGTACCCCGGCCTCGGGCGAGGTGCGTGTCAACACCACCCAGACCGGCGATCAGAGGGACCCCGCGGTGGCCTCGCTGGGCAATGGCGGCTGGGTCGTGGCCTGGGAAGGCAATGGTCCGGGCGACAGCTACGGCATCTCCACGCAGCGGTATAATCCCGACGGCTCCCCGGCTGGCGGAGAAACGCTGGTCAATACGACCACCAGCAGCAGCCAGTACGACACGGCCATTTCGGCGCTGAACACCGGCGGCTACGTGGTAGTCTGGACCGATGCATTTTCCGATGGCAGCGGCGCCGGGATCTTCTTCCAGCGCTATGACGTCAATGGTGCTGCTCAGGGCGGTGAAACCCAGGCGAATGTGCAGACCTCCAGCACACAGGATGAGCCGGATGTTGCGGTTCTGGCCGATGGCCGTTTCGTCGTGACCTGGAAGTCGAACACCAGCGGCGCGGCGGGTGACGGCAGCAGCTTTGGCATTTTTGCCCGTGTCTTCAACGCCAATGGCACACCGGACACCGGCGAGTTCCAGGTCAATACCACCACGAACGGCTGGCAGGGCACCCCCGCGATCGGGGCCACGGCAGACGGCGGTTTCGTGATCGCCTGGGAGGAAAACTCCGGCAGCGATGGATCGGGGGTCGGTATTGCCGCGCAACGGTTTGATGCCACAGCCACCGCGCAAGGCGGCGAGTTCATCGTCAACGACGTGCGCGCCAACTCTCAGATTGCCGCCGATGTGATCGGCCTGACCGACGGCCGCTTCGTGATCGTCTGGAACGACGTGCACAACGGGTTGGACGGCAGCGGCGGTTCGGTGCAGGGCCAGCTTTACACGGCCACCGGTCAGCGCGTGGATGGCGCGTTCCAGATCAACACCGAATTCCACAGCACCCAGAACCAGCCCGCAGCAACTGCCCTGCCCGGCGGAGCCTTCGTGGTCAACTGGACCTCGGCCACCAGTGGCAGCGCCGGCGACGGTAATTCCAACGGCGTGTTCCAGCAGGTCTTCGGCACCATCGCGGGCTTTGGCACCAGCCAAGCACCGGTGATCGTCGGGCTGAATGACAGCATTTCCCTGGACGAGTCTGCCTTGAATGCGGGTCTGGAACGCATCGACGCCGACAAGACGATCGCGCTTGGCGATCTGGATTCCGCCGATTTCGACACCGGAGTCCTGACCCTGTCGGTCGATCTTCAGGACCCCACCCTGTTCCAGATCAACGATCCCGATGGCCTTGCGCAGGATCAGCTGGGCCTTGTCACAGGTGACGTGGGCAATGGCGACGTGCAACTCAGCGGCAGTTCTGTGGGCGACACAGTGTCGGTCGACGGTACGGTCATCGGCACGATTACCAGCGATGGCGTCAACGGCGCCGATTTCGCGATCACTCTGAACGGCAATGCGACGGTCGAGGCGGTCGAGGCCGTGCTGGGCAACCTGGCCTATGGCAACAGCTCCAGCAGCCCGGAAGCAGCCCGGCGTCTGAAACTGGACCTGAGCGACGGCGACGGCAATGCCGCGCAGAGCCGTTTCGTGACCATCAATGTGGTCCCGGAAACCGACAGCACGCTGGTGGCGGGGGACGAGCGGCAGGTCAATGCGCATGCCGACGTCCAGCAAAACGCGCCCGAGGTCGTCGAACTGGCGGGCGGCGGTTTCGTTGTGGTGTGGCAGTCGGCGAACCAGGACAATCGCGGCGACAATGACTGGGGTGTCTTCGCACAGCTTTACGACGCCAGCGGCCGCCCGGTAGGCCCGGAAACGCGGGTCAACACCAGCCAGGCGTCGGGCCAGCTGGACCCGGAAGTGGCGGCCACCGACGATGGTGGCTACGTTGTGGTCTGGGAGGACTACTCCGGCTCCGACGGCAGTGGCTATGGCGTCTATGGCCAACGCTTCAACGCGGATGGCACGACCAACGGGTCCGAGTTCCTTGTGAACATCACGACCGCGAGCAGCCAGCTTGATCCCTCGGTGGCGGGCTTCGAAGGCGGCGGCTTCGTGGTCAGCTTCACCACCAACGGCATTGACGGCTCCGGTTCCAGCATCGCTACGCGGGTCTATGATGCGGCGGGTGTCGGCGCGGGTTCTGAGACGCAGGTCAACGTGGCCAACACCAGCGGCAGCCAGTCGGACTCGCAAGTGGCCGCTCTGGTGCATGGGCCGGGCCCGAATGCCGGGACCAATGCCGGTCATGTGGTGGTCTTTGTTGCGCCCACATCGGGTGGCGAAGGCGACGGCGACAGCAACGGTATTTTCGCCCGTGTGTTCGACGCGACCGGCGCGGCCCTGGGCAACGATTTCCTGATCAACACGGAAACCTTCGGCAATCAGCACACGCCCGAGGTGGCGGGTCTGACCGGGGGCGGTTTCGTGGTCACCTGGACCTCCAACAACCAGGACGGTGGCGCGGATGGTGTCTTCGCGCAACGGTTCGACAATGCCGGCAGCCCCCTGGGCACCGAGTTCCGCGTCAACACCGAAACCGGCAGTTCCCAGTACAATGCGCAGGTCACTGCAATGGCGGACGGCGGCTTTGTCGTGGCCTGGGAAGACAACAGCGGCCGGGACGGTTCCGGCGTTGGGGTTTTCGCACAGCGCTATGATGCCAACGGCGTGCGCATCGACGGCGATATTCAAGTCAATCAAGAGGTCAGCTCGACCCAGTCGGAAGCGGCGTTGACCTCCTTCGGCACAGGGTTCGCGGCAGTCTGGACCTCGACTACCTCGGGCTACAGCGGCGACGGCTCCAGCAACGGGATCTTCCTGCGCACCTTCGAAAGCGCGGCCCCCGGCGCCACATCGCCCGTACTGGGTGATTTCGACCGCGCGGTGACGCTGTTTGCCGACGACCTGACGGTTGCACCGACGGTGCTGGATGACGCGGTGACCTTTGATGATCCCGACAGCGCCAACTTCAACGGAGGCATGCTGGAGGCCTATTACACCACGCCCAACGCGGCGCTGGATATCCTCACGTTCGATACGTCGGGCGATGTCAGCATCACCAATGTCGACGAGGTGCGGGTGAACGGCACCCAGGTCGGCACCATCGATGCGGTGCTGGACGGTCAGGCCGGGGCCGGTCTGCGGATTGCACTGAATGCCCAGGCCGACAGTGCGGCCGTGACGGCGCTGCTGCAGGCGCTGGCTTTCGGGTCGGCCGATAGCGCGGCCAATGTCGCGGGCACCAGCCGGGGCATCGGCCTGCTGGTGACCGATGGCACCGGCGGTCAGACCGAACCCGACGCGGTCCTTGTGACCATCAACAGCGGCGGATCCACGGCCTCGGGCCTGTCGATCTCTGACTTTGGCGCGGATCAGAACAGCAACCTGGTCTACAGGCTGAACCCGGAGGTCGACGAAACCGCCCTGCTGGCCAGCCCGATGGTGCTGGATGCAAACGTCGATCTGGACGACTATGCCGGCACCAGTTTCTCGGGCGGCTATGTGCGCCTGAACGAGGTCAATTCCTCGATTTTCACCGTACAGATGTCTGTGCAGGATCAGGGCACAGGCGCGGGCCAGATCGGGTTCAATGCGACCACCGGGGTGGTGTCCTATGAAGGCACCGGCATTGGCACCCGCAATGCGTCGTCCGATGGCCAAGACGGTGCCAACCTGCAAATCGACCTGAATGCCAGCGCGACAGCCGAGGCGGTCGAGGCCCTGATAGAGGCGCTGACCTTCGGGCTCAGCGGCAGCTTCAACACGACGCAAGCGGCGTTCGACCTGACAGTTTCGAACCAGGCCGGCAATACATCGTCTTTCATCCGCCTGTACCAGCCGATCAACCGCGATTCCGTGGCCCCGGCTTTGGGCGAGGAAAGCCAGGTCAACACTTATACCGCCAGCAATCAGGAGTCGGCCCGGATCGGCGTGCTGTCCGATGGCGGCTACGTCATGGTCTGGACGTCGCAGGGGCAGGATGACCCGTCCACGTCCAACCGGGGGATCTTTGCCCAGCGATACAATGCCTTCGGCGAACAGGTCGGGGTAGAATTCCAGGTCAACGACGTTCCGATTGGCGATCAGATCCAGCCGCGTGTCGTGGGCCTGTCCAACGGCAACTATGTCGTGCTCTGGACGGAAGGCTCTGCCCGCGATGGCTCGGGCCAGGGCGTTTATGGTCAGATTGTCCAGAATGACGGCACCTTCGTCGGTGCGGCCTTCCAGGTTCACGAACAGACTTCTTCGACCCAGAACTCCGGCAACGTGGTGGATCTGGGCGGCGGGCGCTTCATGGCAACCTGGAGTTCGCAGACCTCCGGCGGGGCGGGCGATGGCAGCGGCCACGGCATATTCGGCCGGACCTTCGACGCAACCGGCACCCCCGAGGCGGGCGAGTTCCAGATCAACACCACCACCACGGGCGATCAGGTGCGGTCGCGGGCGGTCACCCTGCCCGATGGCGATGTGCTGGTGGTCTGGGAAGACCGTGGCGGCGCCGATGGCAACAGCTATGGGGTCTTCACGCAGCGGATCGACAGCAGCGGGACGCTGGTTGATCCAGACGGCACCGCGCTGACCGGCGTGGGCACCGGCGAGGTGCTGGTCAACACCACCACCACCGGCACCCAGCAGCATCCCGAAGTGGCCGCGCTTGCGGCCTCGGGCACCCTGGCGAACGGCGGCTACGTGGTCGTCTGGCAAAGCGCGGACGGCAGCGGCGACGGTATTTTCGCCCAGATCTATGACATCGCAGGTGTTCCGCAGGGCGGCGAGTTCCTGGTGAACACCCTGCTGCTGAACAACCAGAGCGATGTTTCGGTCACCGGGCGCGCCAATGGCGGCTTTTCCGTGGCCTGGCGCGATGACAACGGCACCGATGGCAGCGGTCAGGGCATCGTGGCGCAGGATTTCATGGCCGATGGCAGCCGCGATGGCGTGTCCTATGTGGTCAACCCGGAGGGCAGCAGCACGCAGGCCAAACCGGAACTGGCCACGCTGTTGAACGGGACGATGGTGGCCGGGTGGACATCATTCGCGTCGGGCACCGCGGGCGATGGTAACAACTACGGCGTTTTCCAGCGCCTGTTCGACCAGCCCGCCTTGCCTGCCGGAGCAATGTCTCCGGTGCTGGAAGGGTTCGTGGACCAAGTCGTTTTCCAGGAAGACGACGTGAACTCTGGCCTGCAAGTTCTTGATACAGATGGCGCCTTGTCGCTGACGGATATGGATTCGACCGATTTCGCCGGCGGCGAGATCTGGTTGGCGCATGTGACCGGATCGACCGATCTTTACCTGCAGCAGGTTTCGGGCATATCCGGTGCGGCGCAGGATCAGCTGGGCATCGTGGCGGGCAATGGGATCAGTGTGTCCGGCAGCGACGTGCTGTTCAACGCGGCCATCATCGGCACCATCGACGCCTCCCGCGACGGCCAGAACGGCGCCGATCTTCGGATCTCGCTCGGCGCAAACGCGACGCCGGAGGCGGTCGAAGCGCTGGTGGCGCAACTGGGCTATGGCAACCTGTCCAGCGGCCCGGCGGCCAATCGTCAACTGGTGCTGAACATCAGCGATGGCGACGGAGGCGCGACCGGTGCGCATGTGGTCGATGTGGCGGTCACTCCCGATGTTGATCGCACCACAGTCGCCCAGGGCGACGAGCTGCAGGTCAACAGCTATACCGCCGGTGACCAGTCCAATGCGGCCATGGCGGCCATCTATGACACCGGCGGCGCGCAGATCGGCTATGTGACCATCTGGGAAAGCAGCGATCAGGATCGCCCGCAGGACGGCGGCACCGGCATCTACGGCCAGCGCTACGATCTGAACGGCACCCCGCTGGGCGGGGAATTCCAGGTCAACAGCCACACCGAGTCCAGCCAATACGACCCGGCCGTCACCGGCCTGATGACCGGCGGTTTCGTGGTCAGCTGGACCGACAACAGTTCTGCCAACCCCGCCGGGGAGGCTGCGGGCGAGGTCAATACCGGACTGTATGGTCAGGTTTTCGATCAGAACGGCGGTGCCGTGGGCGGCGAAATCCTGATCAACGACGTGGTGGCCTCGACGCAGAATCAAGGTGTGCTGGCGGCCCGCGCCAATGGCAATTTCCTGGCGGCCTGGACCGATCATGGCAATCGCGATGGCAGTGGCGCGGGCGTTTTCCTGCGCGAGTTCTCGGCCGCCGGGGTGCCGCAGGGCGGCGCCGTTCAGGTCAATACCCAGACAGATTCGAGCCAAGCCGATGCAGCGGTCACGGTGCTGACGGGCGGCCGGGTCGTGGTCTCATGGACCTCGACAACTTCGGGTGGCGCTGGCGACGGCAGCGGCAATGGCATTTTTGCCCGGCTGTACGAAACCAACGGCACGCCCCTGGGCAATGAATTCCAGGTCAATACGACGACAAACAGCAACCAGGATGCGGCGCGCGTGGCGGCGATCAGCGACGGCGGCTTCGTGGTGGTCTGGGATGACGACAGCGGCAGCGACGGCAGCGGCACAGCCGTGCTCCTTCAGCGCTACGATATGGACGGCAATGCCGTGGGCGGTGAAGAACGGGTCAATGAAACTACCATCAATTCGCAATACAATCCCGATGTCATCGGGCTGGACGGCGGCGGCTGGGTGGTGGCCTGGTCCGACAACGGCAGCAACGACGGCAGCGGGGTCGGTGTCTTCGGACAGGTCTATGCCGCCGACGGCACCCGCATCGACGGGGAGTTCCAGATCAATACCGAGGTGGCCTCGACCCAGCATCAGCCGCGTCTGGTGGCCCTGCCGGGCGGCGGGTTCGCGGCCAGCTGGTCCTCGTGGACGTCGGGAACCGCGGGGGATGGCGATCGATATGGCGTCTTCCAGCAGGTGTTTGCGGCCGACGGCACGGTGATGCTGTCCGAGGATCCGACGATTTCGGGGCTGGCCGATCTTGTGCTGGACGAGGCGGATGTGAATGCCTCGGGGCAGTTCCTGGCGCCCAATGCCGGCATCGGCGATGCCGACAGTGCCGACTTCGCGGGCGGGACGCTGTCGGTTCACGTGTTGCGCAACGACACCGTGCAGACCCAGTTCCGCGACCGCGATGCGCGGGCGCAGGATCAACTGGGCATCGACGGGTCGGGCGGCGTGACGGTCGTGGGCAGCGCGGTCAATCTTGGCGGTTCGCAGATCGGGACGCTGGTGTCTGATGGCACCGATGGCGCTGCGCTGATCATCGACCTGACCGGCAATGCCGACCACGCGGCGGTGCGCACGCTGGTGCGGTCGCTGACCTATGCCAACATTTCCGATGACCCCGAGGGCGAACGGCAGCTGTCGGTGCAGCTGACCGATGGCGACGGCGGCGTGTTCCGCCAGACCCAGACCCTGACCATAACCCCCGAGACCGATGGCGCGGTGGCCATTGGCAGCGATGTGCTGACCAACAGTTTCCTCACCGGCAGCCAGGAAGACAGTCACATCGCCGGTCTGGCGAACGGCGGCTATGTGATTGTCTGGACCTCGCACAACCAGGATGCCACGGGCGACAACGACTGGGGTATCTTCGGCCAGAGGTACGATGCTGCCGGGGCGCCGGTGGGCGGCGAATTCCAGGTCAATACCTATACGCCGGGCAGCCAGACCCATGCTCAGGTGGTCGGCCTCTCCACGGGCGGTTTCGCCGTGTCCTGGATAAGCAGAAACCAGCAGGACGTGATCCTGCAGGTGTTCGATGCCAACGGCCAGAAGGCCGGCAGCGAGATCGTGTTCAACACCCCAGTCACCGCCAACGGGGGCAATGTGGCACTGGATGCCTTCGACGATCCGGCAAACGGCAGTTTCGCACTGGTCTTCAACGGCCAGAGTTCTTCGTCGCCGTTCAATCAGGTCGTGGTCGGGCAGCGGTTCGACGATACCGGCGGCCAGATCGGCGGCACCTTTACCATCGATCCAGCGGGCAACCCCACAGTGACCAATCCGGACGTGGCGATCCAGTCGGACGGCACCTTCGTGGTGGTCTTCGCGGCCGTCAACATGGACAACCCCGGCGACTTCGACCTCGGCGTGTTCCTGCAACGCTATGCGGCGGATGCTTCGGCCATCGGCGGCCCGATCCAGGTGAACACGCTGGAGCGGTTCAGCCAGTATGCGCCGCGTGTTGTGGCCACTGACGACGGTGGCTATGCGGTGGCCTTCGAAAGTGACATTCGCGACGACTCTGGCAACGGGGGTTCGCCCGGCATCTATGTCCAGAAGTTTGACGGCAGCGGCACCAAGGTCGGCCCCGAGATCCTGGTCAACGAGGTGGTGGATGGCTCCCAAAGCGCGCCCGACATCGCAGCCCTGCCGGGTGGCGGGTTTGCCGTCAGCTATGCCGACAGCAACGGGACCGATGGCTGGGGCTGGGGGGTCTTCCTGCAACAGTTCGATGCCAACGGCTATCGGATCGACGGTGCGGTGCAGATCAACGAACAGTTCACCAGCACCCAATTCCAGGGGGCGCTGGCCGCCCTGCCCAATGGCAACCTGGTGGCAAGTTACACGTCCACGACATCGGGCCCGGCCGGAGACGGCAGTGGCTATGGTATTTTCCACCGCCTGCTAGGCGATCCGGCGGATTTCGCGACGGGCGGCAAGCCGGTGCTGGATGGGGTGAACGCACAGGTCACCTATAACGAGAACGATCTGAACGGGGTGCCGCAACTGATCGACGCAAACGGCGCGGCGGCGGTGTCGGATCCGGATTCCGCCGATTTCGACGGCGGCTCGATCCTGGTGTCCAACGTCATCGCCTCGGCCCCGCTGATCGACCAGATCAACCCGCCCGACGATCTGACACAGGATCAGCTTGGCCTGCGGCAGGGACCGCGGATCTCGATCACCGGGTCGACGGCGGTTCTGGTGGACGGCACCCAGGTGGCCACCATCGGTCAGGACGGCCAGGACGGCGCGCCCTTCGAGTTGCTGCTGAACAGCAATGCCACGGCCGAAATCGTCGAGCTTCTGGTCGAGAACCTGACCTATCGCAACATCTCGGACGATCCCCTGCCGCAGCGCCCGCTGCGCATCCAGATCACCGATGGCGATGGCGGGGCGTCGGACCCGGTTCTGGTCACCGTCAACATCACGCCCACTCCCGATGCCTCGGTCGCCGTCGGCGGAGAGCGCACGGTCAACACCACGAACTCGGGTCTGGAAGACGATCCGGCGGTCGCCATGCTGCCCGCCACGGGCGGCGACTTCGTGGTGGTTTTCGAAAGCTCAGACAGTTCCGGCACCGGCATCCGCGCCCAGCGGTTCGACGTGCTGGGCAACCCGGTGGCGCGCGATGGCAGCGGGCTTGCCAATGGGGTTTATGATGAATTCCTGATCAACGCAGGCTCGCAGACCAACACGCAATCCGATCCCAAGATCGCCGCCTTCTCGGACGGCAGCTTTGTGGTGGTCTGGACCGACGCCACCATCGACGGCAACAACACCGGCATCGCGGCACAGTTGTTCAACGAGGACGGCACGCCCAGCGGCGCAGTCATCACCGTGAACTCGGAAGTGACCTGGGTGCAGCACACCCCGGCGGTGGCGGTTCTGGACAATGACGATTTCGTCGTCACCTGGACCTCGGGCAACTCCGGCTCGGCCGGCGACGGCAGCGGCAACGGCGTGATCGCGCGCCGGTTCGACAGTTCGGGCACGCCGCAGGGCACGCCCAACACCGACTTTGTGGTCAACACCACCACGGCGGGCAACCAGCACAATTCCGACATCACCAAGCTGAACGACGGCGGGTTCCTGATCGTCTGGGAGGACGAAAACGCCACCGACGGCACCTGGGAAGGGGTGTTCGCCCAGCGGTTCGACGCCTCTGGCGCCACAATGGGCAGCGAGTTCCAGATCAACACCACCACCGCCGGCGGCCAGGGTACGCCACAGGCGACGGTGCTGACCGATGGCAACATCGTGGTCACATGGCGTGACGATGCCGCCGATCTGAGCGGCCAGGGCGTCTTTGCCCAGATCTACGATGTGACCGGCAACCCGGTGAACGAGGAGTTCCGCGTCAACGACCAGCGCCAGAGCACGCAGAACGACCCGGCCATTGCGGCGCTGGATTCGGGCGGCTTCGTGATTGCCTGGACCGACCACAACTGGACGGACGGCAGCCAGCAGGGCGTGTTCGCGCAGCAATACGATGGCAACGGCAACCGTCTGGACAGCCAGTTCCAGGTCAACACCACCACGACGGGCAACCAGAACCAGCCCGACATTGCAGCCCTGCCCGGCGGCGGCTTCGTCATCACCTACAACGGCTCGGTGTTGTTGCAGGTCTATGGTAACGACGCGCCGACAGTCTCGCCGGTTTCGGCCGTGGGGGACGAGGACACCAGCATCGTGCTGGACGAGGCGATCTTCGACGCGGGCTTCACCGATCCCAACGGCAACTCGCTGGCCGAGATCCGCATCGACACCTTCCCGTCGAATGGCACGCTGACGGTGAACGGCTCGCCGGTCACCGCGGGCCAGGTGGTGACGCGTGCGCAGTTGATCGCGGGCGATCTGGTCTACCTGGGGAACCAGGATTTCAACGGGCCCGACAGCTTCACCTGGACCGGGTCTGACGGCATTGCCTATGCGCCCAGTTCGGTTCTGGCGGATATCACCGTCAACCCGATCAATGACGCGCCGGGGCTGGAGGCCGGGCCGAACGCCTCGATCACCGAGGGTCAGGCGCTGATGCGCACGCTGACCCTGTCCGACCCGGATACCGACACGCGCAGCTTCTCGGTCACCTTCGGAGATGGCGCCAGCCAGAACTTCAACTCGGCCAGCCTGACCCCGATGATCAGCCATGTCTACGGGGCCGAGGGCAGCTATACGGTGACCGTCACTGTCGATGACAACTCGGGCGCGGCCAACGCGCAAGAGGTCGACAGCTTCACCGTGACCGTGATCAACGGGGCGCCGGTTGCCAACACCGATTTTGCCCTGGTCAGCGAGGATGGCCCGGCACATTCGGCCAACGTGCTGACCAATGACACCGATCCCGGCGGCGACAGCCTGACCGTGACCGAGGTCAACGGCGTGGCGGCCAGCATCGGCACCCAGATCACCCTGCCCTCGGGCGCGCTGCTGACGCTGAATGCCGACGGGTCGTATTCTTATGATCCGAACGGTCAGTTCGAAGCCCTGCCGGACTTCCAGAACGGCGCGGATGCCTTCAACTACACGCTCAGCGATGGCGAGGGCGGCACCGACATCGGCACCGTCATGCTGACCATCGACGGCCAGAACGACGCCCCGGTCGCCAGCGATGACAGCGCCAATGTCAACGACGATGCCACCGTGACGCTGAACGTGCTGACCAATGACAATGACATCGATGGCAACACGCTGAGCATTCAGGGCATCGCGCCGCCCTTTACCGGGGGCATCACCCTGCCCAATGGCGATGAACAGGTCACTCTGCCCTCGGGCGCCATCGTGACCTTCACTCCGGGCACCGGCGACGTGGTCTACGATCCCAACGGCAGCCTCTCGGGCGGCGCCAGCGACAGCTTCGATTACATCGTGTCCGACGGGCGCGGCGGCACCGATACCGCCACGGTGACGATCAACATCAATGGCACCAACCAGTCACCCGTCGCGGCGGATGACACCAACATCACCGACGAGGAAACTCAGGCCACCGGCAACGTGCTTTCCAACGACAGTGATCCCAACAGCGATCCGCTGACGGTGACGCAGGTCAACGGGTCCGCGGCCAATGTGGGCGGCCAGTTCGCGCTGGCCTCGGGCTCGCTTCTGACGGTGCTGGCCGATGGCAGCTATACCTTCGTGCCGGGGACGCAGCATCAGGCGCTGGGGGTCGGGCAGTCGGCGCAGGAAAGCTTCGACTACACCGTCGAGGATGGTCAGGGCGGCAGCGATACCGCCACCGCGACCATCACCATCACCGGCGTCAACGATGCCCCGATCGGGATCAATGACACCGGCGCCACGGATGAGGATACTGCCACCCTCGGCAATGTTCTGACCAATGACACCGACATCGACGGCGATAGCCTGAGTGTGTCCGAGGTCGGCGGTTCGGCCCTTGCCGTGGGCGTGGCAACGGCGGGCAGCCAGGGCGGCAGCTTCACCATCAACGGCGATGGCAGCTATACCTATGACCCGACCGGCGCGCTGGATGCGCTGCCGGTGGGCACGTCGGTCAACGACTCCATCACCTATACCGTTTCGGATGGTCAGGGCGGGCAGGACATCGTGTCCCTGTCGGTCACGGTCGATGGCGTCAACGATGCACCGACCGCTGCCGATGATGGCTATACCACCAACGAGGCGACGGCCCTCACCGGCCAGAACCTGACCGCGAACGACAGCGATCCGGACACCGGCGACATCCCTTTCGTGGTCCAGGTCAACGGCCAGTCCGGCGTGATCGGTTCGCAGATCACCCTGACCTCGGGGGCGCTTCTGGTGGTCAACGGATCGGGCACCTTCACCTATGATCCCAACGGCCAGTTCAACGCGCTGCAAAACGGCGATACGGCCAGCGACAGCTTCACCTACACCCTGCAGGATGGCAGTGGCGTACAGGATCAGGCGACGGCCACGATCACCATCAACGGCATCAGCAGTACGCCTGTTGCCGTGGATGACACCGGCACCACCGACGAGGACAACATCACCAACATTGCGGTGCTGACCAACGACAGCGATCTGGACGGCGACGCGCTGAGCGTCACCGACATCGATGGTCAGGCGGTGAACCCCGGCGATACCGTCACCCTGACCACCGGGGCCGAGGTCACGCTGAATGCCAATGGCACGGTGACCTACGATCCGAACGGTGCGTTCGAAGCCTTGCAACAGGGCGGCACGCCGGCGCTGGACAGCTTCACCTACACGGTGGACGATGGCAACGGCGGCACCGATACCGCGACCGTGGATGTGACCGTGACCGGCATCAATGACGCGCCCTCGGCCGCCAATGATGCGCGCAACGCCACCGAGGATGTACTGCTGGACATCGACCTGCTGGCCAACAACGGCGCGGGCGTGGACAGCGATCCCGAAGGCGACACGCTGGATGTAACGCAGATCAACGGCGCGCCGGTCTCTACCGGTGTGGCCTTTGCCCTGCCCTCGGGCGCCACCGTCACCAAGATGTCGAACGGCACCTTCCGCTATGACCAGTTGGGGCTGTTCGACAGTCTGGCGGTGGGCGAAATGGCGACCGACAGCTTCACCTATCTGGTCGATGACGGCCAGGGCGGCACCGACACCGCCACGGCCACCATCACCATCAACGGGGTGAACGACGATCCCACGGCGGTGGATGACGCCTTTGCCGTGGCCGTGGATGCGGCGCTGACCGGTGATGTGCTGGCCGCCAACGGCGGACTGGCCGACAGCGATCCGGATGCCAGTGACATCTTGAGCGTCAACGATGTGCAATCGGGCGGTCTTCTGGGCACGCCGGTGGCAACGGCACAGGGCGGGCTGGTGACGCTGCTCAGCGACGGCACGTTCTCGTACGACCAGAACGGCCAGTTCTCGGGACTGGGCATGGGTGCCACGGCGTCTGACAGCTTCACCTACCAGATCACCGACGGCAACGGCGGCACCGATACGGCCACCGTGACCATCACCATCGGCGGCAGCAACCTGCCCCCGATTGCCGGGGACGACACCTTCAACACCAATGAGGATACATCGACCCTGGTGGGGCTGCTGGCCAATGACACCGACAGCAATGGCGACAGCCTGAGTGTCACCGGTGTCGATACCACCGGCACCCTGGGGACGGTGACCAACCACAATGACGGCACGGTCACCTATGATCCCAATGGCCAGTTCGAATACCTGGCCGTGGGGCAGTCCACCACCGACAGCTTCACCTATGACATCAGTGACGGCAACGGAGGCACCGATACGGCCACCGTCACCTTTACCGTCACCGGGGTGAACGATGCGCCCGTGGCCGTGGATGACAGCGGTGCCGGATTTACCACGGATGAAGACAACGCCCTGACCACCGGCTCGGTGCTGCTCAACGACAGCGATGTCGATACCGGCGATGTGCTGTCCGTGGCTGGCATCGACACCACCGGCACGCTGGGCCTGGTGGTCGACAATGGCGACGGCACCTTCGACTATGATCCGAACGGCCAGTTCGAAGCCTTGGGCGTGGGCCAGTCGACCACCGACAGCTTCACCTACACCCTGAGCGACGGCAACGGCGGCAGCGACACCGGCACGGTCACCGTCACGGTGACCGGCGTCAATGATGCGCCCGTGGCCAATGACGACAGCGGTACGGGTTTCGCCACCGACGAGGATACGACCTTCTCGACCGCCAGCGTGCTGGGCAACGACAGTGACGTGGAGGGTGACACCCTGACCGTCACCGCCTTCGATGCGGTTTCCTCCGGCGGTGCGCTGGTCAGCCATCTGGGGGGCGGCATCTTCAGCTATGATCCCAACGGCCAGTTCGACAGCTTGCCGGAAGGGGCAACGCCGGTGACAGACACGTTTACCTACACCATCGATGATGGCAACGGCGGCAGCGATATGGCCACGGTGAGCATCTCGGTCGGTGCTGTGAACGATGCGCCCATTGCGGGCGATGACAGCGGCACCGGTTTTGGCACGGACGAGGACACGGCCTTTACCACGGCCAGCGTCTTGCTGAACGACAGCGATGTGGACACCGGCGACAGCTTCAGCCTCACCGGGGTCGACACCACCGGCACCCTTGGACTGGTCATCGACAACGGCGATGGCACCTTCGACTATGACCCCAACGGCATGTTCGAAAGCCTGGCCGCCGGGCAGACTGCGACCGACAGCTTCACCTATACGATCACCGATGGCTTCGGCGGCAGCGATACCGCCACCGTGTCGATCCAGATCACCGGGGTGAACGATGCGCCGGTTGCGGTCGACGACAATGGCGTCGGCTTTGGCACCAACGAGGACACCGGCTTTACCACCGGCAATGTGCTGGCCAACGACAGTGATCCCGAGGGTCAGACCCTTTCGGTGCTCAGTATCGACACCACGGGCACGCTGGGGCTGGTCATCGACAATGGGGATGGCACCTTCGACTATGACCCGAACGGCCAGTTCGAGGCGCTGAACACTGGCGACAATGCCACCGACAGCTTCACCTACACGGTAAGCGATGGCAACGGCGGCACCGACATGGCCACCGTGACCATTGCCATCGCCGGGCTGGATGAAGGCAAGAACGTGATCACCGGCACTAGCGGGCGTGACAACCTTGTCGGCACGGCGCAGGACGATGCGATCTATGGCATGGGCGGCCCACTGGACGTGCTGGGCGGCGGTGCCGGGGCGGATTGCTTCGACTTCGCGGCCCTGCTCAACAGCGGCGCACGCGATGTGGCCAACATCACCGACTACGAGGTCGGCGTGGACAGCCTGACCGGCATCGGTGCCACCGACATCGCCCAGTCGCGGGCCTTCGGGGCGAACCTCTATCTGCAACTCAACGGAGGCGAGAACGACCTGATCGTCGTGATGGGCGTCACCGACATCAACGATCTGACCTTCGCGTAATGACCGGCATTCGTGCTATGCTGGGATCTCAGGGAGCTTTGACCATGACTTTTCGATTTCTGACCCGATGGCTGCCCGTGCTGGCCGTGATGCTGACCGCTTCGACCGGCGGCGCGCAGGCCAGCGCCCTGCCGGGGATTACCGTATCGCCCAGTCCGCAGGTGGATGCCGATCCGGCGGATATGGCGAATTTCTTCGGCTTCAGCGTCTTCGGCCTGGTCAGCGGCAACACGGCCGCCACGCCGGTCACGACGGGGCTGAGCCTGTTCGTGGCCGCCGACATTGCCCCTGACGGCAGTTTCACCAGCGGTGATCTGGCGGTGGCGGATGGGGCGGCGGCCTGGCTGAACGGCTCGCTCAGCCAGATCGCCTTTACCGAGAACACGGCCGGCGACGACACCATCGAGTTGCTGTTCACCACGCTGAACGGTGCGGCAGCCGGTGAGTTCGGCAATCTGTCGGTACTGACCCTGATGGGCGAATTCGGGCCGACGCCCTTCGCGGCCTCGGCCCCACTGGCCACAAGCGGGGTCTTCGGAACGGCCCAGTTGAACCCGGCCTCTTCGGCGGCGATTCCCCTGCCTGCGGGGGCGGTTCTGCTGCTGGGCGCCCTTGGGGCGCTGGGACTGGCTGCGCGCCGTCGTCCCGCCTGACCCAACACCGCCTGTCGCGGTCCGTGCAGCCCGGTCTTTCCCTGAGGCCGGGCTTGTGCATGTCTGGCCTTACGCGGCGGGTCGCCCCAACGCCTTGTCCGCCACCACCTCGGCAATCGCCAGCGCCGAGGTCAGGGCGGGGCTTTCCAGCCCGTAGCACATCACATGCCCTTCAAGGCCGTGCACCTCGGCCCCGTCCAGACGAAAATCGATCTGACCGGCATCGCCCGCCGCCAGCTTGGGCCGGCATCCGGCATAGTCGGGTACCAATGCGCCATCGGGAAGACCCGGCCAGAAACGGCGTACGGCTTCGGTGAAAATTCCGGCCTTGCCGGGATCGACCCGGTAGTCCACCGCATCGGGGCCGCAATCCAGCCGTTCGATATCGGGCCCGAACTTGGCGCGACCGGCCATGTCCAGCGTCAGGTGCACGCCGAGCGAGCCATCCCCCGGCGGTGCGGGATAGACCAGATGGCGGAAGGGCGCCTTCTGGCTCAGCGAGAAATAGCTGCCCTTGGCCAGCACCTGACCGGGAATACTGTCGCCCGGTATGCCGTCGATGCAGCCCGCGACCTGCTGCGCCCAAAGCCCCGCACAGTTGATCACATGGGCGGCGTGCAGGCGCATCGGCTCGTCTCCGCCGATGTCCAGCTCGATCCGCCCGTCGCCCAGCACCCGGCCGCCCGCGACCCTGCTGTTGGGCACGAAGGTGGTGCCCTGCGCCTCGGCCTCGCCCAGCAGCGCCAGCATGAAGGCATGGCTGTCGATCACCCCGGTCGACGGCGACCAGAGCGCCGCGACACAGGTCAACTCTGGCTCCATCGCCGCGACAGCGGCCTTGTCGCGGGGTTCCAGATCGAACAGCCCCGCGCCTTCGGCCAGCGCGATGGTTCTGTCCAGCGCTGGCAGTTCGGCGTCACGGGTGGCCACGATCAGCTTGCCCAGCCGCTTGTGCGGCACCCCGCGCGCGGCGCAGAAGGCGTAAAGCTGCGCCTTGCCCTCGATGCAGAGCCGCGCCTTCAGCGAGCCCGCCGCATAGGCCAGCCCGGCATGGATGACTTCGGAATTGCGGGCGCTGGTTTCTTCGCCGAAGACCGCGTTGCGCTCCAGCACCAGAACCTCGCGCCCGCGCAGGGCAAGGCTGCGCGCCACGGCCAGACCGACGACCCCTGCCCCGAAGACCACGCAATCGGTCTCGAAAATTTCTGTCCCCATGACGCCCCCCAATGGTTGGGGCGATGATGCGGACAAGCCGGGGCAGGTTCAAGCATCCGTCAAATGTGCCGCAACGGAACTTGTTACAGCGGGTCGTTTTCGATCGATACTCGACGTCAAATAATCGTTCAATTGCAAAGCAACTGATTCAAACTTGCTTTAGACCCCGACCGGACCCGTTTGTCCCAGATACAGAGATGCCAGCGTGACACCTTCTCCCTTCTCGATCATCGGCCACCGGGGGGCGCGCGGTGTGCTGCCGGAAAACACGCTTGAGGGGTTTGCCGAAACCCTGGACATGGGCGTGCGTGCGCTGGAATTCGACGTGTTCCTGACCGCCGACGAGGTGCCCGTGGTGACCCATGATCCACGCCTGAGCCCGGCCATCGCTCGCGGCCCGGACGGCGATTGGGTGCCCGATCCCGGCCCCTTCATCCGCGATCTGACCCTGGCGCAGGTCCAATCCTATGACGTGGGTCGCCTGAAACCCGGCACGCCCTATGCCCTGCGCTTCCCCGAACAGGCGGCGCGGGACGGGCTGCACACGCCGACCTTCGCGGATCTGCTGGAGCTGATGACCAGCACCGCCCGCAGCGGCCCGGTGCTGGGCCTGATCGAGATAAAGTCCGATCCCACCGATGCGGAGTTCTCGGATGTGGCGCATCACTGCGCTGCGCGGATCTGCGAGATGTTGCAGCACCATCCCCTGCGCGACAGCATGCGGCTGCAATCCTTCGACTGGAACGTGTTGGCCCTTGCCGCCGCCATCGCGCCGGATCTGCCCCGATCCTATCTGAGCAACACGGGCAGCGACCCGCTCAGCGAGCATCCGAATTTCTACGAAGGCTCGCCGTGGTTGGTCGGCGCCTTTGATCCCGAACCGTGGAAGATGATCGACGCGCTTGGCGGTGTGGCCTGGGCGCCCTATCACACCCAGATCACCGCCGCCTCGGTCGCCGCGGCCCGCCGTGCAGGGCTGGAGGTCTATCCCTGGACCGTTAACACCACCGAAGATCTTGAGCGGGTCATGAGCTTTGACGTCACCGGCACCATCACCGATTTTCCCGGTCGCGCGCTGCATCTTCAGGCCGGGGAACAGCGCCGCGCCTGACGAAAGGTCAACCTTGCGTGAGCATGCCCGCAAGGGCGGGTTCTTCGACTATAACGGGTGAAACGCGCCCGTTCCGGCGTGCGTGCGGGGTTGGGAGAGACACCTGTGGCGGCGTATATCCTGTTGATTGGTCAGTTTTATCTCTACATTGGCGGGCTTGTGGCCGTGGTGTTCCTGCTGTGGGGCGCTGACCGGGTGGAACCCAACCTGCGGGGCAGCTGGCTGGTCCGCCCGATGCTGGTGCCCGGCACGGTGTTGCTTTGGCCGCTGGTGCTGTGGCGATGGGCGCGGCTGGAAAAGGGCCGGGTCGATCCCTGCGCCCGGCATCTGCCGCCGCGCGGCGGGCAGGATCTGGCCACGCTGATGCTGGCCCTGCTGATCCCGGTTGTGCTGTTCGGGGCGCTGGTGCTGCGTCAGGACGGGCCGGTCGAACGCCCCGCCACCCTGCTGGAGGCCCCGCAATGAGCGTGCGTTTCGTGCCGGTCCAGTGGAACCGCAACAAATGGGTCTACGACGGGCTGCTGCTGGCCGCGGTGATGGCCTATCTGACCCTGTTTCTGGGCTATGGTGCCGGGGCGGCGGACGCCACACGCCCGGTGGACGGGGCGATCTTGCGGATGCGGGCCTTCGGCTCCTGCGCGTTTTTCCTGCTGACCCTGATCCTGTGCATCGGGCCGCTTGCAAGGCTGGACCGGCGGTTTCTGCCGCTGCTCTACAACCGCCGCCATTTCGGCGTGCTGACCGCGGCGGTGGCCCTGACCCACGCGGTCTATGTGGTGAACTGGTATTTCGCCTTCGCCCCGACGCCGCAGATCGAGGCTCTGCTGGCCTCCAACACCTCTTACGGGCAGCTTCTGGGCTTCCCGATCGAGGCTTTGGGCATCTTCGCGCTGCTGTGCCTGCTGGTGCTGGCCGCCAGCAGCCACGATTTCTGGCTGTCGTTTCTGGGCGCGCCGGTCTGGAAGCGGCTGCACCTGCTGATCTATCCGGCCTATCTGGCGGTGGTGGCGCATGTGGCGCTGGGGGCTTTGCAGGATGCGAAGAACCCCGGTTTCGCGATCTTCTTCGGGGCGGGTGCGATGGCAGTCTCGGTCCTGCATCTGGCGGCGTGGTGGCGGGCGCCGACCCGCCACCGCGCCAAGGGCGATTGGGTGGCTGTCTGTTCGCCCGGCGACATCGCCGATCAGCGTGCCCGGATCATCCGCCTGCCCGGCGGCGACCGGGCGGCAGTGTTCCGCGATGGCGCCGCCTATTCGGCTCTGTCCAACGCCTGCGCCCACCAGGGCGGGCCGCTGGGCGAAGGCCGCATCATCGACGGCTGCGTCACCTGCCCGTGGCACGGGTTCCAGTACCGGATGCGCGACGGCTGTTCGCCCGCGCCCTTTACCGAGAAAGTCCCGACGTACAACCTGCGCCTGCGTGACGGCGTGATTGAGATTGCGGCCAGCGCCAACCCGCCCGGCACCGCGGTGGACCCGTTGACAGTGGGAGACCCGGCATGAGCACCCCCGGAAACGACGATCCGTTCTTCATCGGCTGGGCCAAGACGCCGGCCAGCCTCCGCGACCTGATGATCGGCATCGGTCTGGGGCTGATCCTGTTGCTGGGGCTGGCGGGCTACATGGTGGCGGCAACACAGGACGATCCCGGCGATGGCGCGTTCCGGGGGCGGGCCAGTGCCATCGGCGTGATGCAGGCCGACCCCTATCCGGTGGTGCATGTGATCGAAAGCGAGGGCTACACCCCCGGCGACGCGGTGCTGCTCAGCGGCTTGGGCAAGCGCGGCGTGCAGGACCGCGCGGCATTGGTCGATGGCGCGGTGGTCGAGATTTCGGGCGGCCGCCTGCTGCGCGGCGACATCAAGGGGATGCAACTGGGCGGTGGCGACAAGGGCCTGAAACCGGCGGACGGCACAGGCACCCTGCCCGACCCCGTCGATCTGGGCCGCTGGCGCGTCACCGGCGAGATCTGCGACGGCAAGTGCCTGACCGGGGCCATGCGTCCGGGTCGGGGCCTTGCGCACAAGGCCTGTGCCAACCTGTGCCTGATCGGAGGCGTGCCGCCGGTGTTCGTCTCGACCGCCAAGGTGGACGGGGCCGAGTTCTTTCTGCTGGCGGATGCGGACGGCGGTCCGGTGACCGAGGCGATCCTCGATCACACCGCCATTCTGGTCGAGGTCGAGGGCCGGGTGGAACGGCGCGGCACTCTGCACGTTTTCCGCATCGATCCCCAAACCCTGAAGGTGGCACCATGATCGGGCGGGTGATTGGTGCGGCGCTGACCGTTGCGGCCTGCGGCGGCATCTGGTGGGCCTATGAGAACATCGACCTGCTGCGCGGCAGTTTCTGGTGGGAATACCGCTATATCATCCTGCTGACCGGCGCGGTTCTGACCCTCAGCCTGCTGGACAGCCTGCTGGAGCGGATCAAGGCGCTGTGGTCGAAACTGGGGCGATGACAGCCTGTTTCCATGGCGGAGGCCGTGGATTTGACACACATCATCCATAGCTTTTGCCGGGACTGCTAAGGTCAGTCTGCCCCGGCCGGACACCCGTCCGTGGGCCGCCCCCGATTGCCAAGGATACTTGTGATGTCCGACCCCAATGCCACCGCCGATCCCCACCCCCATGACACGCTGGATCGTGCCACCCGGGCCGCCGCCGCGCGGATCACGCGGGGGATATCTCCGAACGCCGCGCGCGCGGCCTGGGCGGACTGGGCCGCACATCTTGCCTATGCTCCGGGCCGCCGCTGGGATCTGACCGAACGGGCGATCCGGAACACCACGCGGGCGATGATGGCCAGCGCCGGGCTGGACGCGGGGTTCACCCCCGCCCCCGGCGATCACCGGTTCCGGGATCCGGCGTGGAACGACTATCCCTATCGCATCTGGAAGAACTGGTACCTGTCACAAGAGGATTGGTGGAACCATGCGACCTCGGGCATTCGCGGGATGCGGCCGCGCAGCACCGACCGGGTCAACTTCATGGCCCGGCAGGTGCTGGACATGATCTCGCCGTCGAACTCTCCGATGCTGAACCCCGAGATCCTGCATCGCACCCGCGACACCGGCGGCACCAACCTCGTCAAGGGGATGCAAAACGTTCTGGATGACATGACCGCGCAGATGCGCGGGGCGCGACCAGCCCGGTCCGAGGCGTTTCAGGTCGGCCGCAACCTGGCCGTCACCCCCGGCGAGGTGGTGTTCCGCAACCACCTGATCGAATTGCTGCAATACAGTCCGCAAACCGAACGGGTCCATGCCGAGCCGATCCTGATCGTGCCTGCATGGATCATGAAATACTACATCCTCGATCTCAGTCAGACGAATTCGCTGATCGGCTGGCTGGTGGCGCAGGGCTTCACGGTCTTTTGCATCTCGTGGCGCAACCCGACGCCCGAGGATCGCGATCTGGGGCTGGAGGATTATCGCCGGATGGGGGTCATGGCGGCGCTGGATGTGGTCGGCAAGATCAACGGGTCAGCGCGTGTGCACGCCTGCGGCTACTGTCTGGGCGGCACCATCCTGTCTATCGCGGCGGCCACCATGGCGCGCGAAGGCGATGACCGGCTGGCCTCGATCACGCTGCTCGCCGCACAGACCGACTTTTCGGAAGCGGGCGAACTGATGATGTTCCTGGACGAAAGCCAGGTCGCCTTTCTTGAGGACATGATGTGGGATCAGGGCGTGCTGGACCAGACGCAGATGGCCGGCGCCTTCCAGATGCTGCGGGCGCAAGACCTGGTCTGGACCCGCGCCGTGCGCCGGTACTTCCTGGGCGAGGAAGAGCATGAATTCGACATCTCGGCGTGGAACGCCGACGCCACGCGGATGCCCTACCGGATGCACGCGGAATACCTGCGCGGACTGTTTCTGGAAAACCGGCTGACCGCAGGGCGCTTCGCGGTCGAGGGGCGGATCATCGCCCTGCGCGACATCACAGCACCCTTCTTCGTGGTCGGCACCGAGAAGGATCACATCGCGCCGTGGCGGTCGGTCTACAAGGCCACGCTGTTCACCGAGTCCGACCTGTCCTTCGTGCTGACCAGCGGCGGCCACAACGGCGGCATCCTCAGCGTGCCGGGCACGCCGCATCGGCACTACCGTCAGGGATACCGCCCGGTCGGTCAACGCTACAGGGACCCCGACACCTGGCAGGAACGGCATCCGCAAATCGACGGATCATGGTGGACGGCCTGGGCCAAATGGCTGGCCGAAAAATCCGCGCCCGAACAGGTGGCGCCGCCGCCCATGGGCAACCGCGCCGAGGGTCTGTCCCCGCTGATGCCCGCCCCGGGCAGCTATGTGCTGCAGCGCTAGGGCCGGCCGAGCCCGCCATTGGGGATGCCGGTCAGATCCGACATCTCGCGCTTCCAGGTGGTCAGGTCGTCGGCGTTGAACTTCGACAGGTGATCGTGACCGCAGGCGCGGGCCATGACCTGCATCAGTTCGGTGGCGGCCTCGAAGAAATTGGCCAGCCGCCGGGCGGATTTCTCGACCACCAGCCGGTTGACCAGTTCGGGCTTCTGGGTGGCGATGCCGACCGGGCAGTTGTTGGTGTGGCAGGCGCGCATGGCGATGCAGCCGATGGCCTGCATGGCCGAGTTCGACAGCGCCACCGCATCGGCGCCAAGCGCCAGTGCCTTGATGAAATCCGCCGGCTTGCGCAGCCCGCCGGTGATGACCAACGTCACATCGGACCGGCCCAGCACATCCAGATGTCGCCGCGCACGGGCCAGCGCCGGGATCGTCGGCACCGAGATATTGTCGCGGAACAGGATCGGCGCCGCCCCGGTGCCGCCGCCACGCCCGTCCAGGATGATATAGTCCACGCCCACCTCAAGCGCCGCGTCGATGTCCTTCTCGATGTGCTGGGCGCTGAGCTTGTAGCCGATGGGAATGCCCCCGGTGCGTGCGCGAACTTCGTCGGCGAATTCCTTGATCTGGCTAGGTTCCGTCCAATCCGGAAAGCGCGGCGGCGAAATCGCGTCGGTGCCTTCTTCCAGCCCCCGAACCTCGGCGATCTTGCCCACCACCTTCTTGCCGGGCAGATGGCCGCCGGTACCGGTCTTGGCACCCTGTCCGCCCTTGAAGTGGAACGCCTGCACACGCGCCAGCTTGTCCCAGTCGAACCCGAAGCGGGCCGAGGCCAGTTCGTAGAAATAGCGCGAGTTCATCTGCTGCTCTTCGGGCAGCATGCCGCCCTCTCCCGAGCAGATCCCGGTGCCCGCCAGTTCCGCGCCGCGCGCCAGCGACAGTTTCGCCGGTTCCGACAGGGCGCCAAAGCTCATGTCCGACACGAACAGCGGGATCTTCAGTGTCAGGGGTTTTGCACAGTTCGGGCCGATCACCACCTCGGTGCCGACGGCGTCGTCATCCAGCAACGGCGCGCGGTGCAACTGCGCCGTCAGTATCTGGATGTCGTCCCAGTCCGGCAGCTGCGTGCGCGGCACGCCCATGGCGTCCACCGCGCCGTGGTGGCCGGTCCGTTTCAGGCCACTGCGGGCGTAGGACTGGATCAGCCCGGCATAGGGTTCTTCCTCGGTGCCGTGCGAGGTGTCGGCGTAAAGCCCCAGGTAGGCATCGCGGTTGAACGGCTGGGGATTGTCCTGCTGCCAGGCCAGGATCTCGTCTTCATCGACGACGATATTGCCGGCTTCGATCCAGCAGGTGAACTTCGGCAGTTTTTCCTCGTTGGCGTATTCCGACACGCCGGTGTCCAGCCGGTAGTCCCAGTCGTGCACGCCGCAGATCAGGTTGCGCCCGCGCACGAACCCGTCCGACATCAGCGCGCCGCGATGCAGGCAGCGGCCATAGAAGACCGAGACCTCGTCATCAAAGCGCACCACTACCAGATCGACCTCTCCGACCAGCGCATATTGCGGGTCGCGGTCAGGCAGGTCGTCGAAACGGGCAATCTGGATCTTCTTCATGGGTCATCTCCTGAGCGAGGGGCGTTTCGGGGTGGCAGGTTTCGGGTGCGCAGCGGCTTGGCCGAGGCCTTGATCGGCGCCAGTTCGGCCTTGGGCGTCAGTTCCGACAGGCGCGCGGCATAGGCGCGGGCGGCGGGCACGGCGGTCAGCCCGTGCAGAAGCGCGCTGATCCAGACCGTGTTGATGGCCAGGTACAGGATCCGTTCGCCCCATTCCGCGCCGATATCGGGCATCACCGTAAAGGCAAACAGCGCCGTGGCCAGCCCGCGCGGGCCGAACCAGCCGAAAAAGACCTTGGTCATGGGCGCGGCATCGGTGCCTGCCAGCGACAGCCAGATCGCCAGCGGCCGGGTGATGAACAGGCTGGCCAGGATCACCGCCAGTTCCCCCAGCCCCAGATGCGGCAACGCATCGGGCACCAGCGTGACCCCCAGCAGGAAGAACGCACCCCAGGCCAGCATCTGGCCTTCGTTCTCGGTGAATTCATAGACGAAGTGGCACCGATCCTTGACCACATGGCCAAAGACCAGCCCGCCGGTGAAGGCCGCGATGAAACCGTTGCCGCCGATCAGATCGGCCAGAAGGTAGGTGCCGGTGGCCAGGGCGATGGCGCCGATACCCTCATAGGCTTTCGATGTCGCATGGGTGTTCTTGGCCCAGATCAGCACCCGCCCGCCCAGCCAGCCGATCGCGATGCCCGCCAGCGGCCCAAGGGTCAGTTGTTTCAGCCCGAAGACGGCCCAATCGCGGGCGTCGTGGGTGACGATCGATCCCGCGATCGAGGCCAGCAGCAGGATCAGCGGCAGCGCCAGACCATCGTTCAGCCCACTTTCCACGGTCAGCGCCCGGCGCGGACGTTCGGGCACGTCGGGGTTCGACACCACCGCCTGCCCCAGGGCCGCGTCCGTGGGCGTCAGGATGGCGGCCATCAGCAGCGCGAAGATCAGCGGCCAGTCGGGCAGGATCAGGTGAATGGCCCCGGCCCCCAGCAGCCAGGCCAGCGGCAGTCCCAGCAGCAGCATCCGTACGGGCCATTGGTGGCTGCGGGCCAGAACCCGCAGGTTGGTCTGGGCGGCATCCAGAAACAGCAGCAGGATCAGGGCCAGTTCGGCCACCACATGCAGCGCCTCTTCGCCATAGACCGCATCGTACAGCCCGGCCTGGTTCAGCACGACGCCAAGCGCGATGAAGATCATCGGGCCGGTCACCATCGTCTGTTCCAGCCGCTTGCCGAACATGCAGTAGGCGGCGGTGACCAAGCACAGCAGGATCAATCCCATCCCGGTTCCTTCCTTCCGGCGCTCACACCGGGTGTATCGGCGACGATACCGTCAATGGGCGACTTCGCTCAGTCACAATGGCTGAACGATGCGCGATCACCCCGGTGGTTTTCCCGTGTGGTCCATCAGGGCTTCGAAGGCCGCGCGGCGCTGGCCGTCGATGGCGGTGGGGCGATGGGTGTCGCGGCGCACGTAGACATGGACGAAAAAGCCCTCGGCCGCGGCCGTCAGATCGTCATTGGCAAACAATCCGATCTCGAACCGGACCGAGCTGTTGCCCAGCTTGCCGATCCGCAACCCGGCGGTCACGAGGTCGGGAAAGCGCAGTTCGGCGAAATAGCGGCAGCCGGTTTCGACCACCAGCCCGTAACTGTCCGAGGTGCGCGGGTTCAGCAGGCCTTCCTCCATCAGCCAGCCGTTCACCGCCGTGTCGAACAACGAATAGTGGATGACGTTGTTCACATGGCCGTAGACGTCCGTATCCATCCAGCGGGTCTGAAGCGGGCGAAAGACCCGGAACCGATCCCGCGTCGCGGGGCCCTGTTTGTCGCTCATGCCCGATTGCCTCCTTTCCGAACCCGGCGCGAGAAAGCCACGCCAAATGCCTGAAATCAGGGGGCGGCGGCCCCGCCCCATTGACATCAGCATTGCCGTAAACCGGCAGTGGCGCAAGCTGGCTGTGGAGCTGGCGCCACGTCCCGGCTCAGCCGCGCAGGCGGGCGCCCTTGGGGTCGTAGAAGGGCGCAAGGCTGGCTTCGGCCCTGACGCGCACGCCCGCAACCTCGATCTCATAGGTCGAGGCCAGCACCTGCGCCGCGCTTTCTCCGGCGCAGGGCACATAGCCCATGGCCATCGCCGCGCCCAAATGATGGCCATAGGCGCCCGAGGTCAGATGCCCCACGACCGCGCCGTCGCGCAGGATCGGCTCGGCATGGTAGAGCATCGGTTCGGGATCGGTCAGCTTGAACTGCACCAGCCGGTTCTGCAGCCCGGTCTCGCGCTTGCGCAGCACCGCGTCGCGGCCGATGAAATCGGGCTTGTCGGTCTTCACGGCAAAGCCCAACCCGGCCTCCAGCACGTGATCCTCGCAGGTGATGTCATGGCCGAAGTGGCGAAAGCCTTTCTCCATCCGGCAACTGTCCATCATGTGCATCCCGCACAGTTTCAGGTTCAGTTCCTGCCCGGCCTCCCACAGGGTTTCGAAGGCGTGGCCCGCCATATCGGCCGAGACGTAGATCTCCCAGCCAAGCTCTCCGACAAAGCTGACCCGATGGGCGCGGGCCAGACCCATGCCCAGTTCGATCTCTTGCGCGGTGCCGAACGGGTTGACCGCGTTGGTGAAATCATTGGGCGAGACCCGTTGCAGCAGTTCCCGCGACAACGGTCCCATCACCGCCAGCACGCCTTCGGCGGCGGTCATGTCGGTCAGGGTGACGCGGAAGTCACCCCGGTGCCGGGCCAGCCATGCCTGGTCGGCCAACCGTGTGGCGGCGGGCGTCACAACCAGAAAGGCGGTTTCCGACAGGCGGGTGATGGTCACATCCGCCTCGATCCCACCGGCGGGGTTCAGGAATTGGGTGTAGGTGATCTTGCCCACGGGGCCCGCGACATCGCCACCGCCCACATGGTTCAGGAAAGCCTCGGCCTCCGGGCCTTCGACCCGGATCTTGCCGAAGGAGGACATGTCGTACAGCCCGACGTTCTCGCGCACGGCTTGATGCTCGGTGGCGGCATTGTCGAACCAGTTCTGCCGCTGCCACGAATAGTCATAGGCGCGCGCCTGCCCGTCGCGGGCGAACCAGTTGGCGCGCTCCCACCCGGCCAGTTCGCCGAAGACCGCGCCGAGCTCCTGCAAATGGTGATGGAACGGTGTGCGGCGGATACCGCGCGCCGTGGCTTTCTGGCGATAGGGGAAATGGTCGGCATAAAGCAGGCCGAGCGTTTCCTTCGACCGTTCGAACAGATAGTGCCGGTTGCCCTGAAACGGCTGCATCCGGGCAATATCCACGTCGCCCAGATCGAAGGGTTTTTCGCCCGCCTCCATCCATTGTGCCAGCGCCATGCCCGCCCCGCCCGCCGACTGGATGCCGATGGAGTTGAACCCGGCGGCGACCCAGACATTGTCCATCTCGGGGGCAAGCCCAAGGTGATAGGCGTCGTCCGGCGTGAAGCTTTCGGGACCGTTGAAGAACGTGTGAATGCCCGCCTCGGCCAGCATCGGCATGCGGTTCACGGCGGCTTCGAGGATCGGCTCGAAATGGTCGAAATCCTCGGGCAGCTGGTCGAACTCGAAGCTTTCGGGGATGCCGTCCATGGCCCAGGGCTTGGCCAGCGGCTCGAAAGCGCCCAGCAGGATCTTGCCCGCGTCTTCCTTGTAATAGGCGCATTCATCGGGCACCCGCAGCACCGGCAGGCTGGTCAGGCCGGGGATGCTTTCGGTGACGATGTAGAAATGCTCGCAGGCGTGCAGCGGCACATTGGTGCCCAGCATCCGGCCCACCTGATGGCCCCACATCCCGGAGCAGTTCACGACATGGTCACAGGCGATATGGCCGTTGGTGCCGTCTTCCCCAACCCAATCCACGCCGGAGACACGGCGGCCATCGCGCGCCACGCCGGTCACTTTGATCCGTTCGGCCACCCGCGCGCCCATCTGGCGCGCGCCCCTGGCCAGCGCCAGCGCGATATTGGCCGGATCGCCCTGCCCGTCGCGGGGCAGCCAGACCCCGGCCGTGACACCGTCGATGTTCAGATGCGGATAGCGATCTGCCACCTCGCCCGGTGAGATTTCCTCGACCTCCACCCCGAAGGCCCGCGCCATCGAGGCCTGCCGCAGGATCTCTTCCCGGCGTTCGTCGGTCAGGGCGACGGTGATCGAGCCGCAGCGGCGAAAGCCGGTGGCGACGCCGGTCTCGGCTTCCAGCGCGCCATAGAGCTCTTGTGAGTATTTCGCCAGCCGAGTCATGTTGCGCGTGGCCCGCAATTGCGCGATCAGCCCGGCGGCATGCCATGTGGTGCCGCTGGTCAGCTGCTTGCGCTCCAGCAGAACCACGTCGGTCCAGCCCTGCTTGGCCAGGTGATAGGCGACGGAGCAGCCGATGACGCCGCCTCCGATGATGACAACGCGGGCTTGGGTGGGCAGCGACATGCGGCGACGGCCTCCGTCAGTTGTGGGACAGGGTCACAAGGTTGAAGCGAGATTTCAGGCGGGTCTCGAGATCGGGGGACAGGTGATGCGGCGCACTGGCCAGGATCGCCTCCTTGCGGGCGCGGGCCTGATCCAGCAGTTGCGGCTGCCCGGCCTCGACCCATTCCTTGGGGCTCATGCGGTTGGCCACGTCGGGGTAGACGTATTCGCTTTGCATCAGTTTCAGGGTCTGATCCTGCCCCAAATAATGCCCCGGCCCGCCCAGGCAGACGGCTTTCATGACGTCGATGCTGACGGTGTCGTCGGTAACCTCGATGCCGCGCACACAGCGCAGAACCTGCCCCAGCAGATCGTTGCCCAGAACCAGGCTTTCCATGCAGAACCCCAGCAGCGAGGCATGCATGCCGACGGCCTCGTAGACCATGTTCAGCCCCGACAAGCCCGCCATGGTGTTCGAGATCGCCTGCTCCCACCCGGCCTGCATGTCGGGCAGCTTGGCGTCGGCAATGCCCGCCGCCGCCCCGCCCGGCAGGCCATAGAACTTGTGCATCTGGGCGCACGCGGCGGTCAGCAGTGCCTGCTCGCCCGATCCGCCGGACATGGCTCCGGTGCGCAGGTCCGACACGAAAGGCCAGGTGCCGAAGATCGCCGGTGCGCCGGGACAGATGGCGTTGACATAGACAACGCCGGCCAGACATTCGGCCACCGCCTGCACCACGGCGGTCGCGATGGGCGCCGGCGCCGTGGCCCCGGCCTGCCCGGCGGACAGCAGCAGCACCGGCATCCCGGCGCGAACGCAGATTTCCATCACCTCGCAGCTTTCGGTGGCGAAGGTCATCGGCGGCACCACGAAGCAGTTGGTGTTCGACACGAAGGGCCGCGCCCGAAAGGCGGCCTCGCCGCCCGCGATCAGGTGCAGCAGCTCCAGACAGCCGGGCAGGTTTTCGGGGCCCACGAAACTGGTGCCGATGTGCTTGGTGGTGCCGGCGCAGGCCGCATAGATGGTGTTGGTATCCAGTTCAAAATTGTCGGTGATGTCCCGGCACACCATGGGCCGCTGGAAGAAATGCACGTTGTCCAGCGCCTGTACCAGACGCGCGGCGTCATAGAGATCCTGCGTCGTGCTTTCGCGGTAGTCCAGCGTGACCGGGTCCACCACATGCACCGCAGCCCCGGCGGTGCCGAAATGCACGCGGTTGCCGGAGACGTCCAGATCAAAGGCCGGATCCCGCCCCGGCAGGACCACCGCCTTGGCCGCGCAGGCCAGCATGTCTTCGACCAGTGCGCGGGGAAACCGCAGGCGGCCATCGGGGCCCAGAACGGCCCCGGCTCTGGTCAGAAGATCAACCCCCGAGGCGGGGGCATTGGCCAGACCGATCTGTTCCAGCGCGTCCAGCGCAGCGCTGTGGATGCGAAGAACATCGGCATCGTCCAGCACCTTGTAGCGCCCGCCGTCCAGCCCTGGCCGCACCGGGCGCAGGTCCGCAGGCAGCGGCGCCGCACGCGCCGACAGCCTTGCCGCGCGCCCACCGCCGCGCCGCTTTCTTGTGGGGTCAGCCATCCCGCGCGCCGCCACCGTCAGGCCCGCAGGCGGGTGTTGTCCGGATCCCACAACGGGCCATCCGGTTGCACCTGCGCCTTGTGCCGCATTCCGAAAATCTCGACCTCCAGCTCTGTCCCCGGCACGGCGTTGTCGCGGCGCACCATGCCAAGCGAGATCGCGGCGCCAACCCGGTAGCCGTAGGTGGCAGAGGTGGTTTCGCCCACGATCTGCCCGTCCTTCCAGATGCAGGACATGTAAGGCGCGTCACAGTCCCCGGCATCGACCACCAGCGTGACAAAGGCCTTCGCGGCCCCGCGTTGGTGTTCGGCCTGCAAGGCCTGCTTGCCGGGAAAGTCCTGCGGTTTGTCCAGCTTGACGAAGCGGCCCAGCCCAACCTCAAGCATCGAATAGTCTGACGACAGATCGCCCTTCCAGCTGCGATAGCCTTTTTCGATCCGCAGGCAGTTGAGTGCATACATCCCGACCGGCGTGGCGCCTTCATCCCTCAGCGAATTGTAAATCGCCGCCCCACCGGACATGGGGCAATGCACCTCCCAGCCCAGTTCCCCGGCGAAAGAGACCCGCACCAGCAGGCAGTCCTGCCCCGCCACACGCGCAGCCTGATGGGTCAGCCAGCCCTGCGACAGGTCGGCCTCGGCGATCCGTCCCAACAGATCGCGCGATTGTGGACCGGTCACCAGCATCGTCGTCGTCTCGGCAGACAGATCACGCAGCACCAGCCCTTCGGGCAGCGCGCGCCACAGCAGTTCGAAATCATGCCATTGCGCAACGGCGGCGGTCATCAGTAGGAAGTCGTCCTCAGCCCGCCGGATGCAGGACATCTCGGTCACGATCCGGCCCCGGTCGTCGGCGAAATAGATCAGGTTGAGCCGCCCGACTTTCGGCAGCGCCCCGGTGATGCGTCCGCGCAGCCTATCCGCCGCACCCGCGCCCGACAGGCTGAAGCGCGAGAACCCGCACAGGTCGATCACCCCGACGCCGTCGCGGACAGCCTCGCATTCTTCGCGGACCCGAGGTTCCCACGGGCCGTTCCGTGCCCAGGTCTTGGTCGCGGCTTGTGAGGTGTCATCGCCGGGCCGGGCGAACCAATTCGCGCGCTCCCACCCGTTGTAGACGCCCATCTGTCCGCCCTCGGCGACCATCCGGGCGTGGTTCGGCGACAGCTTGCGATCCCGCGCCGCAGGCCATTCGTGGTGCGGGAAGTGGATGGCGTATTCGTTGCCGTAAACTTCCATCCCCTTTTGCACGCAATAGTCAGGATCGGTGTAATCGGTGAAGCGGCGCGGATCGCAGGACCACATGTCCCATTCGGTGCGGCCATCGACGATCCATTCCGACAGCACCTTGCCCGCGCCGCCACCCTGGGCGATGCCGAAGGTGAACACGCAGGCTTCGAAAGCGTTCCTGACACCGGGCATCGGGCCGATCAGCGGCAATCCGTCCGGCGCATAGGGGATCGGCCCGTTGATGACGCGCGACACGCCCGCGCTGGCCATCAGCGGCACCCGCGCCATGGCATCGACCACGATATCCTCGATCCGGTCCAGATCGTCAGACCAGAGCTGGAAGCTGAAATCCTCGGGCATCGGATCATCATCCTCAACCCAATGCGCTCGGCAGTTCGGCTCATACGGGCCAAGGTTGAAGCCGTGCTTTTCCTGCCGCAGGTAGTAGGACACATCCACGTCGCGCAGCAGCGGCAGCTTGCCACCATGGGCCTTGGACCAGGCTTCGACTTCGGGCACCTCGTCGGTCAGCAGGTACTGGTGGCTCATCACCATCATCGGCACCCGGCGTCCGCCATAGGGCAGGAACCAGTCACCGACCCGCTGCGCATAATACCCGGCGGCATTCACCACGTAGTCGCAGGCGATATTGCCCTGATCGGTGTGCACGATCCAGCCGGTGTCGGGCCGCTGGGTCACGCCGGTGGCGGGGCAGAAGCGGTGGATCCGCGCCCCCATCTGCCGCGCGCCCTTGGCCAGCGCCTGCGTCACCTGCGCGGGGTCGATGTCGCCGTCGGTCGGGTCGTACAGAACCCCCTTCAGATCGTGGGTTTCCAGAAACGGATAGCGCGCCTTGGCCTCTTCGGGCGTCCAGATCTCCATGGCAATGCCCTGATAACGGCCCATGGCACAGGCGCGCTGAAACTCCTGCATCCGCTCGGGCGTATGGGCCAGCCGGATCGAGCCGCTTTGATGATAGTTCATCGGATAGTCGACCTCGGCCCCCAGCCGGGCATACAGCTCGGTCGAATAGCGCTGCATGTTCATGATCGACCAGGAATTCGAAAACGTCGGCACATTGCCCGCCGCGTGCCAGGTCGAGCCCGCCGTCAGTTCGTTCTTCTCCAGCAGCACGCAATCAGACCAGCCGCGCTTGGCAAGGTGATACAGGCAGGAAGCACCGACCACACCGCCACCGATAATGACCACGCGGGCTTTTGCGGGAAGATCTGCCATGGCGTCGCCTTTCTTCAATAGACCGGAGGAGAGATGACCCAGACCGCGACGGCTGGATCATCGAAAGGATTGGACCAGCGGAAGGGCTGATGCCGGATGCGGAAGCTGTCGCCGGGACCGACCGTGAAGGTGTGGCCGTCGATCCAGAGCGCCAGTTGCCCCGAGATCATGAACCCGACCTCTTGGGTTTCGCGGCGCAGGGTACCGTCCGAGGTGCTGCCCGGCGCGAAGGTCGAGCGGATCATCTCGAAGCTGTCGGTCAGATCGGGAGACAGCAGTTCCTCGCTCAAACCGCCCCCCATGGGGCCGATGCGACGCCGCCCGCTGGCGCGCACGATGCGGCCATGTTCATCAGGGGCATGGGGCGCGGGGCCGGTCAGCAGCGACAGCGGCACGCCCAGCCGATCGGCGATGCATTCCAGATCCCCGGTCGCGGGGCGGGTGAGATCGCGCTCCACCTGGCTCAGCCAGCCGACGGATTTGCCGATGCGGCTTGCCAGTTCGGTCAGGGTCAGCCCCCGCGTCTTGCGCAGGGCGCGCAGGTCAGCGCCGAGGGTAGGACGTTTCAGCATGGCGACTCCTGAAAAACGATATGAAAAATTCACGACATTTTTCACGGCCTGTCAAATGGAACTTTGAACCGGGTGAGGCACAACGGCCATGGACCGGCGCGATCTGGCCGGGTGTTGGTTGTGTCAGAAGGGAATCGCGTGGCCCCGGCGCGGGGCTACGCCACTTCGTCGGTCGCGCCGAGGCTTTCGAACCAGACCGTCAGCGCCTCAAGATCGGCATCAACCCGCCGGGCCATCCCGTCGGTAAAGGCTTCGAACGCGGGCAAGTTCAGCCCGTTGACCGCCAGCAGAACCGGCACATCCTCGGAAATGGCGCGCGCGATCATGGTGCGAAAGCCGCGCCCGTCGGCTTCATGCTTGCCGAACTTGTTCAGGATCAGCAGATCGGCGCCCGCATCGAAGCTGTTTTCGGTTGCTGCAACCGAGTGTTCCAATGCCGAGGTGTCCAGCCGGCAGCCCCGCGCCTGTGGGCCAAGGCTTTGAGATATGCGGATAATCGGCCCGTCGGGCAAGACGCGCACATCCATGTCGCAGGGGCCGGGGCCGCAATCTGTGTTGGTCTGGACAATCCCGCACAGTCGCGCGCCTTGGGCTTGCAGATGCACGGAAAACTGTTCCAGCAGGCGGTCGGTGCCGCCCCGGTCGGCAGAGGAGATATAGGCGATCTTCATGCCCGAAACATAGGCAGCAGAAGGCCTTGCGGCAATGGGCTAAACTTGGGGGCGCCGCCCCGCTGTCCCGATGCCACGGCTTGGCCGCACCGTGTCATCCCCTGTTTACCTTTGGCCTCTTTCTGGCTATGCAAACGCCTTCCGATCTACCATGGGGCCAGCACGACATTTTGTTGCGCCAAAGCCCGCGCAAGAGACTGACCCGATCCGTGCCTTTCCGGCACCCCTGTCCACGCTTCCGGAGACCACCGTCCGTGCAGACAAGCCAGATCACCGCCGAATTGTCCCGGCACTACGACCTTGCCCCTTCGCTTGAAAAGGCCGCCGCGACCGAAGAGATCTACGCGCGCACCTCGCGCGTGATCTCGCCGCCCGAGTGGGCGATCCATGCGCCCTATGTGGCCGAGATCAACCGCCTGAAGAAGGAACGCAACGCGGTCATCCTGGGGCACAACTACATGACGCCCGAGATTTACCACGGCGTCGCCGATTTCGTCGGCGACAGTCTGCAACTGGCGATCAAGGCGACCGAGGTCGAAGCCCCGGTGATCGTGCAGTGCGGCGTACATTTCATGGCCGAGACCTCGAAGGTGCTGAACCCCTCCAAGACGGTGCTGATCCCCGATCCGCAAGCGGGCTGTTCGCTGGCCGAAAGCATCACCGCCGAAGGTATCGCCCAGATGCGCGCCAAGTATCCCGGCGCGCCGGTGGTGTCCTACGTGAACACCACCGCCGAGGTGAAAGCGGCCTCGGACATCTGCTGCACCTCGTCCAACGCCTTGCAGATCGTCGAGGCGATGGAGTCCGACACGGTCATCATGACCCCCGACAAGTACCTGGCGCAGAACGTGGCCAATGAAAGCAGCAAGAACGTGGTGTTCTGGGACGGGTCGTGCATCGTGCACGAGTTGTATACCCCCGAAGACCTGCGCGCCTACCGCGAGAACATGCCGGGCCTGAAGATCATCGCCCATCCCGAATGCACGCCCGAGGTTGTGGCCGAGGCCGACTATACCGGCTCGACCAAGGGGATCATCGACTGGGTGCATGCCGAGAAACCGGCGCGCGCCATGCTGGTGACCGAATGCTCGATGGCCAGCAACATCGCGGACGAACTTCCGGACGTGGACTTCGCCAAGCCCTGCAACATGTGCCCCTACATGAAGAAGATCACGCTGGAAAAGGTGCTGTGGTCGCTGCACACCATGAGCCCCGAGGTGACCGTCGATCCCGCCGTCGCCGACGGCGCCCGCCGCGCCGTCGAGCGGATGATCGACCTGAGCCGCAAGCTGCAAGGCTGATCGGGTCATGCGCCACCGGGTCCTTACCGACCGGATCATCATTGTCGGGGCCGGTCTGGGGGCGCTTTACGCCGCCCTGTGCCTGGCCCCCCGCCCGGTCGTCCTGCTGACGCCCGAGCCGCTGGGCTTTGGCGCCAGTTCGGCCTGGGCGCAGGGCGGTGTCGCCGCGGCCATGGCGGTGGCCGACAGCCCCACCCTGCATGCCGATGACACCATTCGTGCCGGGGCCGGGACTGTCGATCCGGCGATCGCAGCACTGGTGACCGAGGCCGCCCGCGCCCATATCCACGCGCTGACCGATCTGGGCACCCCTTTCGACCGCGACCGCCAGGGCGGCTATGTGCTCAGCCGCGAGGCCGCGCATTCGCTGGCCCGCGTTGTGCGGGTGCAGGGCGATCAGGCCGGCAAGGCGATCATGGAAGCGCTGATCGCCCGCGTCCGCGCCACCCCGTCGATCCAGGTGCTGACCGGGGTTCTGGCCACCGGGCTGGTGACCGAAGGCAGCCGCGTCTCAGGCGTCGAGGTCATGCAGGTCAGCCCCTCGCGCTGCATGCCCGTCGCGCTGGAGGGGCCTGCGGTGCTGCTGGCCGGCGGCGGCTCGGGCGGGCTTTATGCGCGCACCACCAACCCCGCGCCGATCCGGGGGCAGGTCATGGGGCTGGCGGCGCGCGCCGGGGCGCGGATGGCGGATATGGAGTTCGTGCAGTTCCATCCCACCGCCATCGACAGCGGCGAGGATCCGGTGCCGCTGGCGACCGAAGCGCTGCGCGGTGAAGGCGCGGTGCTGGTCAACCGGCATGGCGCGCGCTTCATGATCGATGCCCATCCCGAAGCCGAACTGGCCCCGCGTGATGTGGTCGCCCGCGCGGTCTTTGCCGAGGTGCAGGCGGGCAATCGCCCGGCGCTGGATACTCGCGACGCCATCGGCGCGGCCCTGCCCGAGCGTTTCCCGGCCGTGGCCGCCGCCTGCGCCCGCGCCGGGATCGATCCGTTGACCCAGCCGATCCCGGTCACCCCGGCGGCGCATTATCACATGGGCGGTGTCGCCACGGATGCGCACGGCCGCGCCAGCCTTGACGGTCTTTGGGTCTGCGGCGAGGCGGCGGCCACCGGCCTGCATGGCGCCAACCGGCTGGCTTCGAACGGGTTGCTCGAGGCGCTGGTCTTTGCCGCCACCATCGCGGGCGATCTGGGCACGGAACTGACGCCGGTTTCCCATGCCGCCGAGGTGGCCTTGCCCGAAACCGGCCCGGCCCCGGCCCCCGATCCGCAGGCGATCACCGATCTGCGCGAAACCATGTCGCGCCATGTTGGCGTGTTGCGCACCGGTGGCGGTCTGCAACAGGCGCTGACCCGGATTGCTGAGCTGGAGGCGGCACAGGCCGAGGTGCCCGATGTGGTCAACATGACCGCCACCGCCAGCCTGATTGCCGCCGCCGCCTTGCTGCGCACAGAAACCCGTGGCAGCCATGCGCGCACGGATTTCCCCGAAGCCGACCCGGCGCTGGCACAGCGCAGCTTTCTGACCCTGAACGATGCGCGGGCCCTGACCCGCGCCCTTGCAAAGGACACGGCATGAGCCTCGCCTTCGCCACCCTGCCCGATCTGGTTCTGGAACCGCTGGTGCGCACTGCGCTTGAAGAAGACCTTGGCGCGTTCGGCGATGTCACCACCCGTGCGGTGATCGCGCCCGGCACCCGCTATGACGCGCGCATCGTGGCGCGGCAGGCCGGTGTGGTGTCGGGGCTGGCGCTGGCGCGCATTGCCTTTCGGCTGATTGATCCCGAGTTGATCGTCACCCCGCGCGTGACCGATGGTGCCCGCTGTGCCCCCGGCGATGTGCTGCTTGAGGTCTCGGGCGATGCGGCCTCGATCCTGTCGGCGGAGCGGGTGGGCCTGAACTTCATGGGCCGCCTGATGGGCATCGCCACGCAGACGGCGGCCTTCGTGGCCAAGACCAAGGGCACCAGGGCCCGCATCACCTGCACCCGCAAGACGACGCCGGGACTGCGGGCGGTGGAAAAACTGGCAGTGCTGCATGGCGGCGGGTCGAACCATCGCTACGGCCTGTCGGATGCCATCCTGATCAAGGACAACCACATCGCCGCCGCCGGGAGTATTGAGGCCGTGCTGGAGGCCGCGCGCGACCATGCCTCGCACATGATGCGCGTCGAGATCGAGGTCGACACGCTGGATCAACTGGATCAGGCGCTGGCCCATGGCGGTGCCGACGTGGTGCTTCTGGACAACATGGACACGCCCACCCTGACCAAAGCCGTGCGCCGTGCGGCCGGACAGATCATCACCGAGGCTTCGGGCAACATGCGGCTGGACCGCATCGCCGAGGTGGCGGCGACGGGGGTGGACTTTATCTCGGTGGGCGCGCTGACCCATTCGGTCACCAACGTCGATATCGGGCTGGATTTCTGAACGTTCAGACGGTTTGCGTCACCGGCCGCCGGGCCGCGGCCGGGGTCATCCCGGTCCAGCCGCGAAAGGCGCGGTAGAAGGCATTGGCGTCGTTGAAGGCCAGCAAAAGCGCGACCTCTTCGACCAGCAGTCCGCGGTCGCGCAGATAGTGCAAGGCCAGATCCTTGCGGGTTTCAGTCAGGATTTCCTGAAACTGCAGGCCGTTTGCCGACAGGTGGCGTTGCAGCGTGCGCTTGCTCATGTTCATGCGTTCGCTGACAGCCCCTACGCCCGACTGGCCGCCCGGCAGAAGCTCCAGCAGCGCCGATCGCACCCGCTCTCCGATGGGCAACAGCCGCGCCTCGGCATCCGGTGCCGGACGCAGGTTGGGGGGGAAGCCTTCCCAGATTTCCGAGGTTTCCGAAGCCACGGCGATGAGCGGCCTGTCTGCATCCCAGCCCGAGAACTCCAACAGGAAATCGTCGGTATCGTGCAATCTGCACCGCAAGATGGCCTCGACCCGCTGGACATCCCCTGCGTAGGTCGCCAGGCCAGCGCGCTGCGGCACCAGTTCCTCGGAGGTATAGCGCCGCACCAGTCCCACCAGGAAAAACAAGACGAAGGCGCGCATCGTCCCGGGTATGGGATGGCGCGGATCCTTGGAACGGATATCAATCTGGAGCCCATCGCTGACCCGGTCCGCAATCAGATAGGTCGGCCAGAGGATGGGAAAATACATGCCCAGCCGTTCTATTCCTGCCGCCACAGACGGGGCGCGCGAAAACGCGAAGATCCGCGATGAAAAATGCCCATGGGCCAGCGCGAGCGACAGGTTGACGGCGGCTTCGGGGGTATGCGCTTCGGCCATCATGGCGTCCCAGACCCGAAAATACTCGGGCAAGAGCAATCCGCGGCCTTCGTTTTGCAAAAGATCCGGCGACAGCCCCGCGCGGCGCAGGACCCGGACCGGATCCACCCCAAGATTGGCGCACATCAGTGACGTGTTCCTGGCAAACCGGTATCTCTCTGCCTGCGCCATGATCGCCCCTCCCGTGTCTCCGCATCGGAACAAATTTCCGCAAACCAAGAAAATCAGCCCGGGAAGTTTCATAAAACGCCGGGTTTTTCAGAGTTTCAAGGACATTGTTGCGTTAGCCGCCGCTGAACACGGCGCTGAGCATCCGCAGTGCTGTCAGCCCAAGGAAGACGGCAAAGGCAAACCGCAGTTTTGCCGGGCTCAGCCAATGGGCCAGACGTGCGCCCTGCGGCGCGGCGAAGATGCTGGTTGAAAAGATCAGGACCGCGGCGGGCAGGCTGACATAGCCCAGCGACCAGGGCGGCCGCCCTTCGACCCCCCAACCGGCCCAGATGAAGCCCAGCACCGCCGGCACCGCGATCACCAGCCCAAAGGCCGAGGCCGTGCCAACGGCGCGATGTACCGGGAAGGAAAACAGCGTCAGGATCGGCACCGACAATGTGCCGCCGCCGATGCCCATCAGTGCCGAAAACCCGCCGATGAGCGTGGCCAGCACCCCGCGCCCAGCGACCGAGGTCGGCGGCTGTTGCGCCACGATGATCTGCTTGGGCTTGATCATGTTGAGGGCCACGATCAGTGCGACACAGCCGAAAATCCCGGTCAGCACGAGGCTGGAAAACACCTTCGCCAGCAGCCCGCCGATGCCCGCGCCGACAAAGACGAAGGGCGCCCAGCCGCGCAGCAGGTCCCAGTCGATGGCGCCCTTGCGGTTGTGCGACCGGGCCGAGGAGATTGACGTCGGGATGATCGTCGCCAGCGAGGTGCCAACCGCCAGATGCATGGCGATGTCGGGCGAAATGTTCAACGCATCCGACAGCAGGAACAGCACCGGCACGATGACGATGCCGCCGCCGACGCCCAGCAACCCGGCCATGATCCCGGCCACGGCGCCGGTCAGGACCAGCAGGCCGGCATAGACGATGAGCATCGGGTCGAAGGCCATGGGGGATCTCCTGAGAAGCGGCGCGCGCGATGTGCCTTCCAAGCACAGGCCGGCGAAAAGAGAAAGCGGGAAGCGGGGCTGCGGCTACAGCTCTGCCGGTTTCGGGCCGCCCGTGGCCCAGTCCAGAAGCTGCACCGTGTGCACCACCGGCACCTCGGTGCCGGATCCGATCTGCATCATGCAACCGATATTGCCCGCCGCAATCGCCTGCGGCGCGGTGGCCGCCAGCGTGTCCAGCTTGCGCGCCTTCAACTGGCCCGAGATTTCAGGCTGCAACAGGTTGTAGGTGCCGGCCGAGCCGCAGCACAGATGGGCGTCGCGCGGTTCCACCACCGTGAAGCCCGCGTCTTTCAGCAGGGATTTCGGGGCGTCCTTGATCTGCTGGCCGTGCTGCAGCGAACAGGCGGCGTGATAGGCGATGCGCAGGGGGGCGGCGTGGTGCGGATCGGACAGGCCCAGCGTTTCCATCACCTCGGAGACATCGCGGGCCAGCCCGGCCACGCGGGCGGCGTCGCTTTCCAGCGGATCGCCTTCGAACATGGCGCCATAGTCCTTCACCGTGGTGCCGCAGCCCGAGGTATTGATGACGATGGCATCCAGGCCGGCGCCTGCGATCTCGGCACTCCAGGCGCGAATATTGGCGGCGGCCGAGGCGTGGCTTTCGCCCTGTTTGCCCATGTGATGGGTCAGCGCCCCGCAACAGCCCGCGCCGCGCGCCACCACAACCTCGCAGCCGTGGCGGGTCAGCAGGCGGATGGTGGCGTCATTGATCTCGGTGTTCAGCGCCTTCTGCGCGCAGCCGGTCATCAGCGCCACCCGCATCCGGCGCGGGCCGGTGGCGGCAAACACCTGCGGATCGTCGTTGCGGCTGACCGGCGGGATCTGGCGCGGGGCCATCTCGAGCATCGCCTTCAGGCGCGCATCGGGCATCAGCCCCTTGAAGGGCCGCGCGATCTTTGCCCCCAGCAGCGCCAGTCGGAACCGCCCCGGATGGGGCAGGATGCGGGCCAGCATCCAGCGCAGGGCGCGGTCGTGCCAGGGCCGCTTGTAGTGTTCCTCGATATAGGCGCGAGCATGGTCGACCAGATGCATGTAGTGCACCCCCGAGGGGCAGGTGGTCATGCAGCTGAGGCAACTCAGGCAGCGGTCGATATGCTTGACCGTCTTGGCATCGGGGGTGCGGCCGGTTTCCAGCATTTCCTTCATCAGGTAGATGCGACCGCGCGGGCTGTCCAACTCGTCCCCCAGCACCTGATAGGTCGGGCAGGTGGCGGTGCAGAACCCGCAATGCACGCAGGCGCGCAGGATTTCATTGGCGCGGGCCGTGCCCGCATCGCGCAGCTGGTCTTCGGTGAAACTGGTTTGCATGTGTGTCCTGCTCAGGCCTGCATGAGGCCGGGGTTCAGAATGCCGGCGGGGTCGAACCGCGCGCGCAGATCGGCGGCGATACGCTCCAGCCGTTGTGCCTGGGGCTGGAAGACGGGGACGGCGGCGCGCAAGGGCTCGGGGCCGCGGAACAGCGTGGCGTGGCCCTGCCCCGACGGGATCGCGGCGCGAATGGCTGTGGCCTGTCCCGGGTCCGCGTCCGGCAGCGCCAGCCACAGCACCGCGCCGCCCTGATCGGCCATGCCGCGCGCGCCCAGACGGTCAGACAGCGCGGCAAGAATGCCGGGGGCAAGGCTGGGTTTCAGGGACAGGCGCCAGACCGGGCCGTCGTGATCGGCGAAACCGGCGCAGTCGCGGATGGCGGGCCACGGCGCGGCCGGATCATCCGTGTTCATGGGGTCATGGTCGGCCAGAAGCGCCGACAACCGATCCCGGCGATAGGCGACCTGCGCCGTCAGTCCCTCGATCCGCAGATAAGCGGTGCCTTCGACCCAGGCCGCGCCCGACACTTCGAACGGGGTGGTCAGCGCCTGTGCGAACAGCTTGACGCCCTGCTCCAGCGTGATGCCTTCGAACGCCAGGGTTGCGCGGGCCTCAGGCCGGGGCAGCACCTTCAGCGCGACTTCGGTCAGCACCCCCAGCGTGCCAAAAGCACCGCATTGAAGTTTGGACAGGTCCAGCCCGGTGACGTTCTTCATCACCCGGCCACCGTTGCGCACCAATTGCCCCTGCCCGTCCACGAAGCGCACGCCCAGCAGGTAGTCGCGGCAAGCACCGCCCTGCACCCGACGCGGGCCGGACAGGTTGCCCGCCACGGTGCCGCCGATGGTCGGTGCGCTGCTGCTGCCCAGAAGCGCGCGGAAATCCGGCGGCTCGAAGGCCAGCATCTGGCCATGCTCGGCCAGCGCCGCCTCGATTTCGGCCAGTGGCGTCGCCGCTTTCGCCTCGATCACCAGCGCGCCGGGTTCATAGCGGGTGATGCCGGTCAGCCCGGACAGGTCCAGCAGCGCGGCCTGCGGCACCGGCTGGCCAAGTGCCTGCTTGCTACCGCCCGCACGCAGCCGCAGCGGTTGCTGGTTCGCATGAGCCTTGGCCACTGCAGCCTGAACCGCCGCTTCGTCGGCAGGGGCGGCAAAGACCGTCATCGGCGCATCCGTTACGTCAAGGTCAGTCATGGGCGGCCCTCCGGGCGGCGCTCAGGTCCAGCGGGAACACCTTGGTGGGGTTCAGCTTCCAGGCCGGGTCGAACACATCCTTGACCTGCATCTGCGCCTCCAGATCCTCGGCACTGAATTGATAGGTCATCAGATCGCGCTTTTCGATGCCCACGCCATGCTCGCCCGTCAGACAGCCGCCCGCATCCACGCAGGCACGCAGGATGTCGAACCCGAAGGCCTCGGCGCGCTCCAGGTCGCCCGGCGTGTTGGCGTCGAACAGGATCAGCGGATGCATGTTGCCGTCGCCCGCGTGAAAGACATTGGCGACTTTCAGCCCATGTTCGGCGCTCAGCTCGGCAATGCGTTTCAGCGTGGCGGGCAAGGCCGAAACCGGCACCGTCCCGTCCAGGCACATGTAGTCGTTGATCTGCCCCATCGCCCCGAAGGCCGACTTGCGCCCCTTCCAGATCAGCGCGCTTTCGGCAGCACTTTCGCTGACGCGCATCTCGACCGGGTTCAGGCGGTTGGCGATGGCGGTGATGCGGGCCAACTGGTCGGCGATCTCGGCGTCGGAGCCTTCGACCTCGACGATCAGCAACGCCTCGCACAGCGGATATCCGGCCCGCGCGAAGTTCTCGACCACCTCGATACAGGGGCGATCCATGTATTCGATGGCCACCGGCAGCACGCCCGAGCGGATGATATCGGCCACGCATTGCCCGGCAACCTCGGCGCTGTCGAAGCCGATCATCACCGGGCGCGCGCCCTCAGGCTTGGGCAGGATGCGCAGCGTCGCCTCGGTCACCACGCCAAGCTGGCCCTCCGAGCCGCAGATCACCCCCAGCAGATCCAGCCCCGGCGCATCCGGGGCCGGACCGCCGATCTCGACCACCTCGCCATCGGCCAGCACGAGGGTCACGCCCAGCAGGTTGTTGGTGGTCACCCCGTACTTCAGGCAATGCGCCCCGCCCGAGTTCATCGCGATGTTGCCGGCAATGGCACAGGCCAATTGCGACGAGGGGTCCGGCGCATAGAAGAACCCGTCGCCTTCGACGGCACCGGTCACCGCCAGATTGGTGATGCCGGTCTGCACCCGGATGAAGCGGTTGTCAAAGTCGGTCTCCAACACCGCGTTCAGCCGTGCGGTGCCCAGGATGACGCTGTCTGCGGTGGGCAGCGCGCCGCCCGACAGCGAGGTGCCCGAGCCGCGCGGCACCACCGGCACGCCCAGCCGGTGACAGGTGGCCATGACGGCTGCGACCTGCGCGGTGTCATGGGGCAGCACCACCGCCAGCGGCGGGCAGCGATAGGCCGACAGCCCGTCGCATTCATAGGCCAGCGTTTCGAAGGTGTCCGAGATCACCGCATCGGCCGGCAGCACCTTGGACAGTTCGGCCACGATCTGGTCACGGCGGGAAAGTACGCCGGGATCCGGTGGTGCCATCTGGATGCTGGACATGTGGCCTCCCTGCCGCTGTTGCGTCCTGGCGATCCTTTATCGCCCGTCGCCCGCATCAGACAGCAAACCGGGGGGCAACTGCAAGGCAATGTCTTGGGCGGTTCAACAATCGCCGCCGCCGCCCCCGAAGGCCTTGGCGCGCGCCGAACGGATCGTTACACCGGTCTTCCGACCACAGTGGAGAGCTTCCTTGGACACCGATCAGCGCATCGCACAGACCATCGCCCAGGACATCAACGCCCGCCCCCAGCAAGTGACGGCTGCGGTGCAATTGCTGGACGGGGGCGCAACGGTCCCCTTCGTGGCGCGCTACCGCAAGGAGGTCACCGGCGGGCTGGACGACACCCAGTTGCGCCTGCTGGCCGACCGGCTTGTGTACCTGCGCGAGCTTGAAGCCCGCCGCACCGCCATCGTCAAAAGCATCGACGAACAGGGCAAGCTGACCGACGACCTGTCGCGCGCCATCGCGAAGGCCGACACCAAGGCCGCGCTGGAAGATATTTACCTGCCCTACAAGAAAAAGCGTCGGACGCGGGCGATGATCGCGCGCGAAGCCGGGCTTGCGACGCTGCTGGAGGCCATCCGCGACAACCGCAACGCCGATCCGGCAAAACTGGCCGAAGCGCATCTGTGCGAGGGCTTCGAGACCACCAAGGACGCGCTGAAAGGGGCGCGCGATATTCAGGCCGAAGAACTGTGCGAGAACGCCGATCTGCTGGGCCGCCTGCGAGATTTCCTGCACCGCGAGGCGCTGATCAGCGCGCGGGTGATCGCGGGTCAGGAAGCGCAGGGGGCCAAGTTCTCGGATTATTTCGACCACCGTGAAAGCTGGGCCAAGGTGCCCTCGCACCGGGCGCTGGCGATGCTGCGCGCGGCCAAGGAAGGCGTTGTCACCGTGGACATCGCCCCGGACCCCGACACCGGCGTGGCACAAGCCGAAGCCATCGTGGCCGCCCCTTTGGAGGCGCGGGGCGACGGGCCGGGGGACACATGGCTGCGCGACGTGGCAGGCTGGACGTGGCGTACCAAGCTGTCGCTGACGATGATGCTGGATCTGATGGGCGATCTGCGCGCCCGTGCCCATGAAGAGGCGATCACCGTCTTTGCCCGCAACCTGAAGGATCTGCTGCTGGCCGCCCCGGCAGGCGCGCGGCCGACGCTGGGCCTGGATCCGGGCATCCGCACCGGGGTGAAGGCGGCGGTGGTGGATGCCACCGGCAAGCTGCTGGCCACCGAAACGCTCTATCCCTTCCAGCCGAAGAACGATCTGCGTGGCGCCGAGGCGGCAATCCAGCGGCTGGTGACCCGACACGGGGTGGACCTGATCGCCATCGGCAACGGTACCGCCAGCCGCGAGACCGAGCGGCTGGTGGCCGACGCATTGAAACAGCTTCCCGCCGGGGTGACGCCGCCGACCAAGGTGGTGGTGTCCGAAGCCGGGGCCTCGGTCTATTCCGCGTCGGAACTGGCGGCGAAGGAATTCCCCAATCTCGACGTATCGCTGCGCGGCGCGGTGTCCATCGCCCGCCGTCTGCAAGACCCGCTGGCCGAACTGGTGAAGATCGAACCGCAATCCATCGGCGTCGGCCAGTACCAGCACGATGTGGACCAGCACAGGCTGTCGAAATCGCTGAAAGCTGTGGTCGAGGATGCGGTGAACGCGGTGGGCGTGGACCTGAACACGGCGTCTGCGCCGCTGCTGGCGCATGTGTCCGGGTTGGGACCGTCGCTGGCACAATCGGTGGTGGATTTCCGCGATGCCAACGGGGCTTTTGCCTCGCGCAAGATGCTCAAGAAGGTCTCGGGGTTGGGCCCCAAGGCGTTCGAGCAATGCGCGGGTTTCCTGCGCATCCGCGACGGGGCCGAGCCGCTGGATGCCTCGGCGGTGCACCCGGAAGCCTATGACGTGGCGCGCAAGATCGTCTCGGCCTGCGGGCGCGACCTGCGCAGCGTGATGGGCGACAGCAAGGCGCTGGCGCAACTGCGCGCCGAGACCTTCGTGGATGACCGTTTCGGCCTGCCCACCGTGCGCGACATCATGGCGGAGCTGGAAAAGCCGGGTCGCGACCCCCGCCCCGGTTTCGTCACCGCCAGTTTTGCCGACGGGGTCGAAGAGATCACCGACCTGAAACCGGGCATGAGCCTGGAAGGCACGGTGACCAATGTCGCGGCCTTCGGGGCCTTCGTGGATATCGGCGTGCATCAGGACGGGCTGGTGCATGTCAGCCAGCTGGCCGACCGCTTCGTCAAGGACCCGCACGAGGTGGTCAAGGCCGGGGACGTGGTGCGCGTGCGGGTGGTCGAGGTCGATGTGCCGCGCAAGCGCATCGGGTTGTCCATGCGCAAGGACGGTGGCGCTTCGGCCAAGGAAGACCGCAATGCGCGCGGTCCGCACAAGAACGATCCGCGCAAGGGTCATCCGGGCAAAGGCGGGGGCAAGCAACCCCACGGTGGCAGCGCGAAACCCAAGGGCCAGGACAGCGGCAACAGCGCCCTTGGTGCTGCCCTTCTGGACGCCATGAAGAAACGCTGAATCGACAACGGCCCGCCGGTGTGGCGGGCCGCTGCTTGTCTTGGGTCCAGCAAGGATCAGGCGAAGTCGAGCATGTCCGGCGTGGCGGGCATGTCGAAGGCCAGCACCGCATGGGCCGCCGTGGCCGCATCATCGGCCAGCGCGCCCACCACCGGGATCGGGGCGGCGGCATTGGCCACTGTGTCGATCCAGCCATCGAAGGCGGCAGCAAAGGCGGTGTCGATGGCGCTGGTGCCGCCCGCGGCGCCCGCATAGGCGCCCAGGTCCACCTGCCCGGTCGAGAAGGCGAAGTCGAAGGTGTCGGCCCCGGCCGTGTCGCGGGCCAGACGGTCGGCACCGTTGGCGGTGAACATCCCGTCCTCGAAAGCCGCGCCGATGTCGAAGCTCTGGGTGGTGTCGCCGGTCGAGATCACAAGGGTTTCGACGCGGGTGGTGTCGTCATCCATGTTCTTGATCCGCACCGCGCCCTCGGCCCCTTCGATGACCAGATCGCTGCCGCCTTCGACGAAGAACCGCAGATCGCTGGCATCCGATGCCCCGGCGTTGCGCAGCTCCAGCGTGTCGGTGCCGCCACCGCCGCCGGTGATGGCGTCGATCTTGCCCTCGGTCAGGTCCAGCATCTGGGCGATGTCGCGGACCGCATCCAGACCGGCCTCGTCGATGTCCAGTTCGGCATCCTCGGCAAAGGTGAACAGGTAGGTGTCATTGCCCTGCCCGCCGACCAGATCCGCATCGGCACCGCTGGTGGCCAGGAAATCGTCGCCTGCCCCGCCCAGGAACTGCGCCTTGGCGTAGTCGATGAAGGACAGGGCCGAGTTGGCCGCATCTGCCACCGTGTCGATCACATCGTTCAGCGGGTTGGCATTGGCCAGCGCGTCGCCCATGCCCTGCACCGCGGCCTCGACCCCGGCCAGCGGATTGAACATCCCGCCGCCCAGATCCGGCATCACACCCGAGGGCAGCGAAGGCACCACCGCCGACCAGAAGAGATCGGCAAACACCCCGGTGTCGATCACCCAATCGGCCCCCGCATCCCCGGCCATCACGTTGATCTCGTCGCCGGTGGACAGCATCAGGTCGCTGCCGTCGCCGCCGAAGGACAGGTTGTAGTTGCCGCCGCCCAGGAAGATGTCGTCACCGGCCTCGCCCATCTGGAAGCCGATATCGCCTGCCACATGGAACAGATCGTCGCCGTCGCCACCGAACTGCAGGTTCAGCGAGGGGGCGCTGTCCAGCAGGCTGTCTTTGGCGTCCTGCTTCTTCTGTGCGGTGTCGGTGGTGTCGTCGTCATCATCGTCCGTCGTGGTGGACGTCGCGGTGCTGGTGTCGTCGTCATCGTCGTCCATGGCCGCGTCGATGGCATCCTGAATGGTCTGCCACAGGTCGGCCTCGCCGTCGCCGGCCTTGGACACCATCAGGTCGCCGCCGTCATTGCCGAACTGCACCATCAGACCGGCGCTGTCGCCGCGTTCGACCGCCACCATCACGTCGGTGTCGTCGCCGCCCGACTGAACGTTGACCCGGCCCAGTCCGATCATCAGGTCGCTGCCCGCGCCGCCCGACTGGGCGTTGCCGGTGCCCCAGCCGATCAGCACGTCATCGCCGTCGCCGCCGGCCTGAGCATTGCCCTGGCCGCCGCCGATGGCCACGTCATTGCCGCGCCCGCCGATCTGGATGTTTGCCTTGCCCGCCGCCAGCATCACGTTGCTGCCGTCGGCGCCGCCGCCGCTCAGATGATCGTCCAGCTTGTCCTGTGCTGCGGCCAGGTCGAAGCCGCCCAGATCGATGTCGGTGGGCAGGGTCGACCACAGGTGACCGCCGAATTGCAGGTTGCCGTAGCCCGCGCCGATCAGCCAGTCGTTGCCCTCGGCCCCGATCTGAATGTTGGCGCCGCCTGCGGCCAACAGAACGTCGTTGCCCGCGCCGCCATGCTGGATGTTGGTGCCGCCGACCGCGACGGCCAGGTCGTTGTCATCACCGCCGAACTGCAGGTTCAGGTTGCCCACTGCGAACAACTGGTCGGCGCCATCGTCGCCAAACTGGATGTTGGTGATCCCGCCCGCAACCATCGTGTCATTGCCGTTGCCGCCCGACTGGATGTTGGTGTTGCCCACGGCGGCCATGATGTCGTCGCCGTCGCCACCCCATTGGCCGTTGTTGGCGCTGACCGCGATCAGCGTGTCATTGCCCGCATCGCCGAACTGGGTGGTGGCCACCACGGCGGCCGCCTTCAGGGTGTCATTGCCATTGCCGCCGCGCATCACGTTGACGCCGCCGAAGCTTTCCAGCAGGTCGTCGCCGTCGCCGCCGAAGACGGTGTTGACGCCGCCCTTGCCGATCAGGTGATCGTTGCCGGTGCCGCCGTCGATGTGGTTGACGCCGCCGATGCCCTCGATGGTGTCATCGCCGCTTTCGCCCTTCAGGCTGTTGACGCCGCCAACGCCCTTGATGGTGTCATTGCCGGTGCCACCATAGGCGTTGTTCACAGCGCCATAAGCTTCGATGGTGTCGTCACCCGAGCCGCCGTACATTTCGTTGTAGGCGCCATAGCCTTTCAGCTTGTCGTTCCACGACCCACCATCCATCTTGTTCCAGGCGCCGCTGCCCTGCAGGTAGTCGCTGCCGGACTGGCCGTACAGGAAGTTGGTGGCCCCATAGCCCTTGACGGTGTCATGGCCGCTGCCGCCGTCCAGCTTGTTCCAGGCCCCATGCCCATAGAGAGTGTCGTCATGTGCGCCGCCGTACAGGTCGTTCTTGGCACCATAGGCATAGAGCCGGTCGTCCTGGTCGCCGCCCGACAAATAGTTGTAAGCCCCGTACCCTTTCAGCGTGTCATAGCCGCTGGAGCCCCAGATCTTGTTGGTGATGCCCTTGCCGTAGACGGTGTCATTGCCCGACCCGCCGTGGATGGTATTGGTCCCGCCATAGCCATAGATCGTGTCGTGGCCGCTGTCGCCCCACAGGGTGTTCTTGGCACCATAGGCTTTCACGGTGTCGTTGCCGCTGCCGCCGTGCAACTCGTTGTAGGTGCCCCAGCCGGCGACAAAGTCGTTGCCCGAGCCGCCCCAGAGCTTGTTCTTGTAGGCGCTGTAGCCATACATCTTGTCGTTGCCCGAGCCCGCATCCTTGCTGCTGCTCCAGCCGTACATCTTATAGGTCTGGTGAATGCTCTTCTTGCTGAAAAATCCCATGGGTCCGTTCCTTGTTTCCATGTGCGGGGCGGTGTGCCCCGGTCTGGAATGACCCTACGAAACTGACCCCTGCGGGGTTATGGGGCCGATCCCCCAATCGCGGCGTGTGCCGGTGCGGGCACCACGGGAATGGACAGGCGAAACACCGTGCCATGGCCGGGGCGGGAGACCGGCGTCAGGTTCAGCCCCTGCGCTTCGGCCTGTGCGAAACAGACCGCCAGTCCCAGCCCGTGGCCCTGAGACCCTGCGCCCTTCTGCCCTTCCTGCCGGAAGGTGGCGATCTGGTCTGCGCTCATGCCGGGGCCGGTGTCGCAAACCCACAATTCGACCCGTGATCCCCGGCGGCGCGCGCCGATCAGCACCCGGCCCCGGTCGGTATGGTTGACGGCATTGGACACGAGGTTGGAGGCAATGCGCATCAGCACCAGCGGCGGCACCTGCACCTGCGCGCTGCTGTTCACCAGATCCAGCCGCAACCCTTTCGAGATCGCGTCCTGCTGGAACATCTGCTGCACGGTCTGCAGGATCAGGCCAAGGGCATAGGGTTCGGTCGGCTCTTCTGCGTCGGGTGGCGGCGGTGCGATGTCGCTGTCGTCTTGCGGGGCCGCGTCGCGCAGGTATTCGCCCGACAGCCCTTCGATATAGTCAAAGGCCTCGCCCAGCCGGGCGCGCAGGTCGGGCTCCAGCCGTTCGCCAAGGCTGTCGAAGGTCATCCGCAAGGACGCCAGCGGCTGTTTCAGGTCATGGCTGGCGGTGGCCAATTGCCGTTGACGATGGCGGGCCAGATCGCGGGCGCGGGTATAGGCGCGCTCGGTCTCCAGCAACTCCTGCGCGGTTTGCGCTTCGGTTTCCAGCGCCTGCATCTGGGCCGCCACGGCGCGCGCGTGGTCGCGTCGGATCAGGATCACATGGGCCGCGAAATTGGTGATCGTGGCCACCAGCATCGTCAGATAGACGATACGGATGGCGCCCATCAGGGGCACTGTTTCGCGTGCCCAGCCCGAGGCGACAAGCACCACCACCAGCAGCAGTGCGCCGACCGTGGCCAGCGACAGCCACAGCGCCGTGGCATGGGTGCGCCCCTGCTTTTGTCGCCACGCGCCGGTGCCGAAGGGAATGGCCACCAGGCTGATCGCCAGCAGCCCCTCGGCGAGCAGCGCCGCATAGGGGCCGGGCGAGGCCAGCGCCAGCAGGAACCCCACCGCCGAAACGCCAGCCAGGCCCCGACACAGGCGCGCCAGTCGGCTCCGGCCCGCACTGGCCAGCCCGTGCCCGGCCAGCAGAAAGCCCGCCCCCGACAGCGCGTACAGCAGGAAGAACCCCACCGCCGATTGCAGCTCGGGCCGGTCGGGATAAAGCAGGCGAAACAGCAGCCCGTCCATGAAGGAGATGAAGGCCAGCCCGGCCAGGAACAGCGCGGCGTAAAGCAGGCTGATCCAGTCGCGCAGCGCCACGTAGAACGCCAGAAAGAACGCCAGCGCCGCAAGGCTGGCCGCGTAGAACGCCGTCAGCCCGGCGGTGTCGCGCACCGTCTGCTCGGCCACTCCAAGGGGCGATTGCAATGCCATGCGCAGGGTCTGGAACGGGCCGTATTTCACATGCGCCAGCAGGGTGACCTGCTCTCCCGGTGCGACCTGGAATTCGACGGTGCGCAGGCGGGTGGCGGCGTGCTGGGCCGGATCGAAAGGGGCAAAGATGGAATAGGTCAGCAGCGTCTCGGTCAGCCCGCTGTCACGGATCAGATAGATGTCGACCTCGCTGACCAGCGGCAGGTGCAGGGTGATGGCGAATGGATCGGGCGGGCGGCCGTCATCAAGGCTGGTATTGGTCAGCTCCACCCCGGACCAGGCCTCGGGCGCATAATTGGTGGACAGGCTGTCTAGTTCCAGCCCGGCGCTGAACCCGCCCGCGCGAAACCGCGCCAGCATCACCGCCAGATCCAGCCCCTGCCCCGGCGCATGGGTCAGATGCGGGGTCAGATCGACCGCATCTCCGCTTGCTGAAATGTCCAGCGCGCGGGCCTGCGTCGCGGCCCACAGGCTCGTCGTCATGACCAGAAGGGCCGTCCAGAGAAAGCATAACAGGTATCGGGGCAACATGGGCACTCGCGGTCAGGATCGCTGTCACCATGGGCCGGGTTGCGCGCGGCTGGCAAGACCGGGACGCGGCGATTGGTGGATCGACCTCATACCGCGCGGCAAAGGGCGGCACGATGTTGAAGGCACACAGAACGGAGCCTTCGGCATGTTTCTTCGCCTCTTGATGACCGCCTTCACCCTTGTCACAACCCCGGCCGCCGCGCAGCCCGAAATCCTGCAAAGCGGCGCCCATGATCTGATTGGCGCGCAATATACCGACGGCCCCCTGGACGACGCGGTGCTGGTCTGCCTGAAGAACCGCTCCACCAGCGGCGTGCAGAAGGCGCTGCGCAACCATGCCGACGGGTTTGCCCGCATCCTGTTGCCCGATCCGGGTCTTGGATGCGTGGCCTTCGTGCCCACCCGCCATGTATTTTATTTTGAAAAACAACCCGGACGCCAGCCGGTCACGGTGCTGTCGGTGCCAGTGGATCTGAGCCTGCGCGCCGGAAAGACACTGACCTTCGACTGGCTGCGCGACAGCGCGCCGTGATCACTGCCCGGCGCGATGCCGGTCGTCGGCCTGCCGCAATTCATCCGGGGTGATGCGCCCGTCCTTGTCGCCGTCGGCAATGGAGAACGCCAGCCCATAGACGCCGAAAAAGCGGATCTGGCGCGCGGTGGGCTGACCCTGCTGTGCCATCGCCTGTACGAAGGTCTTGAATTCGGGCTGGGTCAGGCTTTGATCCCGATCCGCATCGGCCAGCACGAAGGCATCGATCTCGCCCTGCGTGGGGCGCAGATCCTCGGTCGCCCACAGCGGGGCGGCAGCGATCAGGGCCGCGCCAAGGAGCGTTGTGCCAAAACCCGTCGTCTGCATGTCACGCTTCCTTTCCTGCCGTGTCGCCAAAAACCGTTGCACCCCATATGTGCTGCGGCCATGCTTGCCAGACTACCGCAGTTTCGACGAGGGCGCCTGTCGTGAAAACCTACACTTGTGTGATCGCCGATGACCACGCCATCGTGCGGGGCGGGTTGCGCGCCGCGCTGGAAGCCCCCGGCCTGATCGAGGAACACGGCATCACGGTGGTGGCCGAGGCTGCCAACGGGCTGGAAGCCATCGCCGCCCTGCGCCAGCATCGCCCCAGCCTGATGCTGCTGGACGTGCAGATGCCCCTGGCGGGGGGCACCGAGGTGCTGCTGGAGGCCCGGCGCTGGTCGCCCGATACCAGGATCGTGGTGCTGACCGGCATTTCCGCCGTCGGCAAGCTGAGCGAGTTGATCGACAGCGGGGTGGACGGACTGTTTTCCAAGGCCACCGAGAACGACGCGCTGTACGCCGCCCTGCCCAAGATCCTGCGCGGGGGGCGGGTGATCTCGGATCATGTGGCGGCCCTGCTGGAAGATCGCGCCGCGCCCTCGCCCCTGACCGACCGCGAACGCCAGACCCTGAACCTGATCGTCGCGGGCCGGTCGAACAAAGAAATGGCGCAGATCCTGGGCATCAGCGCCAAGACCGTGGACCGGCACCGGACCTCGCTGATGCAGAAGCTGGACGTGCATTCGGTGGCCCAACTGATCGCCTTTGCCCTGCGCGAGGGGCTGATCGACCCGTCGGCAGAGCTTTGATCCCCGGCTGCCGGGTTATGATTCCGCCTGCCGAATGGGCGCTTATGCGCGACAAATGTCGATGATTCCGACCTATTTGCCTCGAATGCCCGATTTCCCCTCGCAGTCGGTTGTGCGGATGTGGTTGCGTGGGCGGTGAAACCGACGGGAGCCTTTCATGTCGATTACCGCAGCCATCCATCACCTGACCCACTATCAATACGACCGCCCGGTGACACTCGGCCCGCAGATCATACGCCTGCGCCCGGCCCCGCACAGCCGCACGCGGGTGATCTCGCATTCGCTGAAAGTCTCGCCCGCCGGGCATTTCGTGAACCACCAGCAGGATCCCTATGGCAACTGGCTGGCCCGGTTCGTCTTCCCCGAGCCGGTGCGGGAGTTGAAGATCGAGGTCGATCTGGTGGCCGACATGTCGGTCTACAACCCGTTCGATTTCTTCGTCGAGGACCGGGCCGAGCATTATCCCTTCGAGTATCCCGAGGAACTGTCCGAGGATCTGTCGATCTACCTCAGGCCGGACCCGGTCGGGCCGAAGCTGCGCGCGCTTCTGGACGGCATCGACGACGGGGGCGGCAAGATCAAGATCGTCGATTTCCTGGTCGGTTTGAACCGCGACCTGGAGCAGAAGATCGGCTATGTGATCCGGATGGAACCGGGCGTCCAGACGCCGGAAGAAACGCTGACCTCGCTGAAAGGCTCGTGCCGTGACAGTTCCTGGCTGCTGGTGCAGGTGCTGCGCAACCTGGGCATCGCGGCGCGTTTCGTGTCGGGCTACCTGATCCAGCTCAAGCCGGATCTGGATGCGCTGGACGGCCCTTCGGGCACCGATCACGATTTCACCGATCTGCACGCCTGGTGCGAGGCCTATATTCCCGGTGCGGGCTGGGTCGGGCTGGATCCGACCTCGGGGCTGCTGACCGGCGAAAGCCACATTCCGCTGGCCGCCACGCCGCATTTCCGCAACGCCGCGCCGATCAGCGGGCTGGCCAGCCCGGCCGAGGTCGAATTCGACTTCGACATGCGCGTCACCCGCACCGCCGAACATCCGCGCATTACCAAACCCTTCCCCGAAGACAGCTGGGAAAAGCTGGATGCGCTTGGCCACAAGGTCGACAAGCTGCTTGCAGACGGCGACGTGCGGCTGACCATGGGCGGCGAGCCGACTTTCGTGTCGATCGATGATTTCGAAAGCGCCGAATGGAACACCGAGGCCGTCGGGCCGATGAAGCGCGGCATGGCCGACACGCTGATCCATCGCCTGCGCGAGAAATTCGCGCCGGGAGGATTCCTGCACCACGGTCAGGGCAAATGGTATCCCGGCGAAAGCCTGCCGCGCTGGACCTTTTCGCTGTACTGGCGCAAGGACGGCAAACCGATCTGGCGCAACGATGCGCTGTTTGCCCGCGAACAGGCCGACACCAAGGTCGGCTGGGCTGAGGCCGGCACGCTGTTGCAATCGGTGGCCGAGACGCTGGAGGTGAACCCGGAGTACGTGCAGCCCGCCTTTGAAGATCCGGCCGAGTGGATGCTGAAGGAAAGCAATCTGCCGGACAATGTGACGCCCGAGAATTCGGAACTGAAGGATGCCGAGGCGCGCCACCGCATCGCCCGCGTCTTCAACCGGGGCCTGACCGAGCCATCGGGGATGATCCTGCCGGTGCAACGCTGGCAGGCCAAGGCTTCGTCGAAATGGCTGTCCGAGCTTTGGCGCACCCGACGAGGCAAGATCTTCCTGGTGCCCGGCGACAGCCCGGTGGGCTTCCGCCTGCCGCTGGAGGCGCTGCCGCATATCCCGTCGGCGGGCTACCCCTATATCTATCCGGTGGACCCGGTCACCCAGACCGGCGATCTGCCCGAATTCGACCTGCCCGCGCTCAGCAAGGAGCGGACCCAGAGATCCCGCACCATCGAACAGGTCGAAGCGCCGGCCCGCGAACGCGCCGTTCTGGATTCCGCCGAAACGCTGGGCGGCCGCGTGCGCACCGCCATGTCGGTAGAGCCGCGCGACGGGCGTCTGTGCGTGTTCATGCCGCCGACCGAAAGCGTCGATGACTATCTTGAATTGCTGGCGGCGGTGGAAAACGCGGCCATGGAAACCGGCCTGCCGGTGCATATCGAAGGCTACCAGCCGCCGCCCGATCCGCGCCTGAACGTGATCCGCGTCGCGCCCGATCCCGGCGTCATCGAGGTCAACGTGCACCCGGCCGCCAGTTGGGACGAGTGCAAGGCGATCACCGAGACCGTCTATGACGAGGCTCGCCAGACCCGTCTTGGCGCTGACAAGTTCATGATCGACGGGCGCCATTGCGGCACCGGCGGCGGCAACCATGTGGTCGTCGGCGGCGCCACGCCGCTGGACAGCCCGTTCCTGCGCCGCCCCGATCTGCTGAAAAGCCTGATCCTGCACTGGCAGCGGCATCCCTCGCTCAGCTACCTGTTCTCGGGGCTGTTCATCGGCCCGACCAGCCAGGCGCCGCGCATCGACGAAGCCCGCCACGACAGCCTCTACGAGCTGGAAATCGCCCTGAACCAGATCAACGCGCCCAAGGATGGCGCGGTGACGCCGCCGTGGTTGACCGACCGGCTGTTGCGCAACATCCTGATCGATGTGACCGGCAACACCCATCGCGCCGAAATCTGCATCGACAAACTCTATTCCCCCGATGGTCCCACCGGACGGCTGGGGCTGGTGGAATTCCGCGGCTTCGAGATGCCGCCCGATCCCCGCATGAGCCTGGCCCAGCAGGTGCTGATCCGGGCGCTGATCGCGCGGTTCTGGAACTCGCCGGCCACCGGCGATCCGATCCGCTGGGGCACCCGCTTGCATGACCGGTTCATGCTGCCGCATTTCGTCTGGGACGATTTCCTTGAGGTGCTGCGCGACCTGTCCGAACACGGGTTCGACATGGATCCCGACTGGTTCAAGGCGCAGGCCGAGTTCCGCTTCCCGTTCTGCGGCGAGGTCGACTACGAAGGGGTGAACCTTGAAATCCGGCAGGCGCTGGAACCCTGGCATGTGCTGGGGGAAACCGGGGCTATCGGCGGCACCGTGCGCTATACCGACAGTTCGGTCGAACGTTTGCAGGCCAAGCTGACCACCCGCGATCCCGACCGCTATGTCGTTGCCTGCAATGGCCGCCGCCTGCCGATGCAGGACACCGGCCTGGGCGGGATCAAGGTGGCGGCGGTGCGGTTCAAGGCGTGGCAACCGCCCGAGGCGCTGCATCCGGTGCTGCCGGTCAATGCGCCGCTGACCTTCGACATCTACGACACCTGGACCGGGCGGTCGCTGGGCGGCTGCACTTATCATGTCGCGCATCCCGGCGGGCGCAACTACGACACTTTCCCGATCAATGGAAACGAAGCCCAGGCCCGCCGCCTTGCCCGCTTCCAGCCACATGGGCATACTCCGGGCAACTTCATCCCGCCCAGCGAAGTGCCGCATCGTGACTTCCCGATGACATTGGACCTGAGGCGTCAACCGGGGATCTGAGGCATGACGGCAGGTGTGGACGGCAGCACGGGCGACGATGTCGCCCGGCTTTTGCAGGGCTATCGCCCGGCCGATGGCGTCCCGGACGAGTTGATAGGTCCAGATGGCGCGGTGCGCCCGGTCTGGGACAGCTTCATTCGCGCGCTGGCCGCGCAAGCGCCCGAGAAACTGGCCGCCCGCATCGGCCAGGGCGAACAATACCTGCGCGACGCCGGGGTCTATTTCCGCCGCTACGGGCCGCAGGATACCGGACAGCGCGACTGGCCGCTGAGCCATGTGCCGGTGATGATCTCGCAAGCCGAATGGGACGAGATCGCCCTTGGCCTGACCGAACGCGCCGGGCTGCTGGAGCAGGTGGTGGCCGATATCTACAGCGACAACCGGCTGGTGGCCGAGGGCCATCTGCCGGCCTCGCTGGTCGCCAACAATCCCGAATGGCTGCGCCCGCTGGTGGGGGTCAAACCGGCCTCGGGGCATTTCCTGCATTTCATGGCCTTCGACATCGGGCGCGGCCCCACCGGCAAGTGGTGGGTGCTGAGCGACCGCACGCAGGCGCCTTCGGGGGCAGGCTTTGCGCTGGAAAACCGCATGGCGACCACTCGGGTCTATTCCGACATGATCGCGCGGACCAACGTGGCGCCGCTGGCCGGGTTTTTCCGCGAGTTCCGCGACCGGCTGACGGCGCTGTCGGGCGCGGACCACAGCCAGGTCGGCATCCTGACCCCCGGCCCGCTGAACGAGACCTATTTCGAACACGCCTTCATCGCCCGCCACCTGGGGTTTCCGCTGTTGCAGGGCGATGATCTGACGGTTCAGAACGGCCACGCCATGATCCGCACGGTGAATGGCACCAGCCCGGTGTCGGTGCTGTGGCGGCGAATGGATGCGGGCTGGGTCGATCCGCTGGAGCTGAACGAAGGCTCGCGGCTGGGCACGCCGGGGCTGTTGCGGGCCATTCGCGCCGGGCATCTGACCATGGTCAACGCGCTCGGCTCGGGCATCCTTGAAACCCGCGCGCTGATGGCCTTCATGCCCCGGCTCAGCCAGATCCTGAACGGGCGCGATCTGCGCCTGCCCAACATCGCAACCTGGTGGTGCGGGCAGGAAAACGAAAGCGCCTATATGCGCGACCATCCCCAGGGCATGATGATCAGCCCGGCCTTTGCCACGGCGCCGGTGTTCGAGGCCGCGCAGGCCAACCTGTCGGTGGCGGAGATCACCACCCGTATCCAGCAGAACGGTCCGGATCTGGTCGGGCAGGAGCAGGTGCATCTGTCCACCGCGCCGACACTGATCGACGGCGCGCTGGTGCCGCGCCCCATGAGCCTGCGGGTGTTTCTGGCCCGCACCGCCAGTGGCTGGAAGGTCATGCCGGGCGGGTTTGCGCAGATCGGCATGGTGCCAGATTCCAACATTCTGGCCATGCAGCAGGGTGGACGGGTGGCCGATGTCTGGATCGTCGGCGACAGCCGCGCCAAGGCCAAGCCGATCCTGCCGTCAAACCCGGCGGCGGTGCTGCGCTCGACCCCCGGTCGCCTGCCCAGCCGCGCGGCGGACAACCTGTATTGGCTGGGCCGCTATGTGGAACGGGGCGAACACATCGTGCGCATCCTGCGCGCCCATCATGCGCGGTTGTCCGACAGCGAGGGTCCGCAGGCCCCGCTGCTGCAAGCCTCGACCGCCTATCTGGCAAGCTTTGGCTGTGACAGCGCCCAGCCGATCCCCGACAGCCTGCTGGCGCTGATCGACAATGCCCGCACCTGTGCCAGCCAGGTCGGCGACCGCTTCTCGGTCGATGGCGCACTGGCCCTGTCCGACCTGACGCGCACTTTGACTGAACAGGCCGCGACCGCCCTGCCCGGCGACAGCGCCGCGCAAGCGATGAGCGTGCTGCTGCGCAACCTCAACGGCTTTTCGGGACTGGTGCATGAGAACATGTACCGCTTTACCGGCTGGCGGTTTCTGGCCATGGGTCGCGCGGCGGAACGGGCCGCAACCATGTGCGGATGCCTGTCCGCCTTTGCCGATCCCGACAGCGCGACCGGCGGTCTTGACCTGGTGCTGGAGGTCGGCGACAGCGTCATGACCCATCACCGCCGCTATGCCATCGCGCCCTGTCGCGAAACCGTGGTGGACCTGATGGCGCTGGATGCATTGAACCCGCGGGGTGTGCTGTTCCAGTTCAACCAGATGGAACAGCACCTGCGGCATTTGCCGGGGGTCGAGTTGCACCACCAGATGACACCGCTCAGCCGCGCGGTGCTGAAGGCGCGCACCGATCTGGCGCTGCAAACGCCCGAGACCCTGTCCACCGACGTTTTCAACCTGGTGCTGGCGGGGCTGATCGACATCTCGAACCAGACCACCCTGGCCTATCTGACCTGAGGGAGCGGGCGATGCAGTACGATATTCGCGTGACCATCCAGTACAGCTACCCCAGTCCGGCCAGTTCCGGTCGTCACCTGCTGCGGCTGATGCCGCGCGCCCTGCCCGGCAAGCAGCGGGTGCTGTCGCGTACACTCGAGGTGACCCCGGCGCCGGTGGAACAGGTCAACGGCATCGATTTCTTCGGCAATGAAACCGTCGAAGTGGCGCTGGCCTCGCCCCATAAGGACAGCAGTTTTACGGTGACGGCGCGGGTCGAATGCACGCGCGAGGGGCAGGGTTTCGACATGTCCGGCACCCTACCGGGGCTGGCGGGTGAGATCGCCGCACAAGCCGGTCTGAACCCCGACGCGCCGCATCATTTCCTTGGCTCCTCCACCCGCATCCCGCGGCACGACGGCATGGCCGCCTATGCCCGCGAGGTCGCCGGAGCGCAGACCACGGTTTATGACATCGTGCGGGCGCTGGGGCAGCGCATCCACGAGGATTTTGCCTTCAACCCCCAGGCCACCGACGTCGACACCCCGACCGAGGCCGCCTTCGAACAGCGCGCTGGCGTGTGCCAGGATTTCGCCCATGTGATGATCACCTGCCTGCGCGAGATCGGCATTCCGGCGGCCTATGTCAGCGGCTTCCTGCGCACCATTCGGCCGCAGAACCAGCCCCGGCTGGAGGGCGCCGACGCCATGCACGCCTGGGTGCGGGCCTGGTGCGGGCGGCAGATGGGCTGGGTCGAATACGATCCCACCAACGCGGTCGAGGCCTTCAACGATCACGTGGTCGTCGCCTATGGCCGCGACTACGCCGATGTGGCCCCGGTCAAGGGCTACATGCGGTCGGTGGGCGATCATACCACTCGGCAACTGGTGGACGTGGAGCCGCTGGAGAACGCCTAGCCCTGCGGGGCGGCGGTGCAGCGTGCCAGAATGTCGACCCCCTGCTGGTTCCAGAAATGCAGAAGGTCGATGAACACCCAGTTCTCGGCCAACTTGTCGCCTTCGCGGCGATAGATGTCGATCACCCGGAAGTCCCCTGCCTTGCCGGTGGCGGGCATCCCCATGAAGCCACCTGTCGGGCGGGCGGTAAAATTCGGCCAGCCGAAGAACCCGCCGTAATGCCCCTCGGCCACCCGGCACAGGTGGCGGGTCTTGGTGCGCTCGGCAAAGCTTGCCCGAAACAGGCCGGAATGCTGCGCCACGTAGCGCGGGATGGTATAGGTTGCCCCGATCCCGGTCGGGCCCCACCACAGCATGTCTTTGGTCCAGCTGCGCGCCAGTTCCTCGTGGATCGGAAGGCCGCTTTGCCATTGGCCAAGATCGGCGATCATGCTGGCGATGCAGGCCCAGGTCCGGTTGCCCTCTGCGGCAGGCTGTGGATCGAACAGCAAGCCGTCATGGGTGAGCGGGCCGGGCTGCACCAGTTGCGCACCGGTCTGTGGCGGAAACGGCTGCAACCCGGCCTGCACCATCAGTTGCGGCAGGTCGAAATACAGGGCTGTTTCGGTGATCGTGCCGCCTTCAACCTGGTAAAAGGCGCAATAGCGCAGGAAGGCCAGCTTGCCGGTGGGCGGAATGCCCAGCCACGGCCGATCGAACAGCCCCATCAGATGCCCCATGGACACCACCCAGACCCCCGCCTGCCCGTCGGCCCGGTTTTCCCCGGCCATGAACACATCCTCGCGGCGCTGCAGTCGGGTCAGGCTGGTCCGCAGCGGGTTCCAGAATTGCGCGGCAACCGCGTCCGGCCCCTGCAACTCGTGGAAAGGATGATAGCCGCGCCACAGCAGATCGGGCGCGCAATGGGCAGACAGGACATCTGCAATGGCCGTGCCCTGTGCCGCCTCCAGGGCGGTGTGAAAATCCCGAACGACACGTTTTTCGGCTTGGTAGTCTGACATCTGGCCCACTTTTGCGATGGCGGATCGTCGCCTTGTGCACAGGCGCAGGCCATGTTGCATGGTCCCGCGAGCATTGTCTTGGGGTGGTCGTCGCTTGGGGCGTCACGAATTGTTGCAAGCGCACTCAGGCCGGCATGGCCCGTGCGGAGACCCCGGACGGCTATAAAGTGAGGGCGCGCCGTCCCCCACGGCGCGCCCCCGATCGAAGATGCCACTTTCCCCCGTGGCCTTCGACTGTCTCTGTCGCGTCAGATCGCGCCCTGGGCGTCCACCACGGCAATCGCCGTCATGTTCAGCAGGCCGCGCACGGTGATCGACTGGGACACGATATGCGCGGGCTTGGAGGCCCCCAGCATGATCGGCCCCACCGACACGCCCCCGCCCAGTGTCTTGAGCAGGTTGAGCGCAATATGCGCCGCGTCGATATTGGGCATGATCAGCAGGTTGGCGCGGCCCCGCAGCGGGCTGGAGGGCATGACGATGTTGCGCAGCGTCTCGCTCAGCGCCACGTCCGCGTGCATCTCGCCGTCAAACTCGAAATCCACGTCCATCTTCGACAACAGCTGCGTCGCCGCGCGCATCTTGCGTGACGACGGGCTGGGCCGATCCCCGAAGTTGGAGTTCGACAACAGTGCCACCTTTGGCTCCTGCCCCAGCTTGCGCAGGGTGCGCGCCGACAGCACCGCCAGTTCCGCGATCTCCTCGGAGGTCGGATCGGGGGTCACATAGGTGTCGGCGATGAAGATCGTCCCCGAGGGCAGCACCAGCGCGCTCAGCGTGGACAGTTCCGCCACCCCGTCGGCGTGGCCGATGATGCCCTCAAGACGGGTCAGGTGATGGCCGAAACGTCCGCCGGTCCCCACGATGGCCGCATCGACCTCGCCCCGCTGCAGCATGCACATGGCCAGCACCGAGGAATCGTTGCGCACCCCGCGCAGGGCTTCTTTCGGCGTGATGCCGCTGCGACCCACCAGGTTGTGCAGAGTGTCGCCATAGACCGTCAGATCGATGGCGTCGGGGTCCACGACCTCGATGGATTTTATGTCAAGAACAAGGCCCAGTTCCTTGATCTTGCTGGATATCGCACTTTCTGATCCGATCAGAACCGGCTTGGCGATCCCGGCCGATATGGCTTGCTGGGCGGTGTGCAGCACGCGCACCGAGTCGCCTTCGCCATAGACCACGCGCTTGGGGTCGCCGGCGGCCTTTTCGAAGACCGGCTTCATCAGCATGCCGGACTGGTAGACAAAGCGCGACAGCTGCTCGCGGTAGGCGTCCATGTCCTCGATGGGCCGTGTGGCAACACCGGTCTCCATCGCCGCCTTGGCAACCGCCGGGGCGATCTCGAGGATCAGCCGGGGATCGAAGGGCTTGGGGATGATGTAATCCGGGCCAAAACTCAGGCTGTCCGCGCCATAGGCCGACAGCACCACGTCCGAGGCTTCGATCCGCGCCATGGCGGCAATGGCCCGCGCGCAGGCCATCTTCATCTCTTCGTTGATCTCGGTGGCGCCGCAATCCAGCGCGCCGCGGAAAATGAACGGGAAACACAGGACGTTGTTGACCTGATTGGGATAATCCGACCGGCCGGTGGCGCAGATGGCGTCATCGCGGACCTCGGCCACCACCTCGGGACGAATCTCCGGCTCGGGGTTGGCCATCGCCAGGATGATCGGCTGGGGTGCCATGCTGGCGGCCATTTCCTTGGACACGGCCCCGGCCACCGACAGGCCCAGGAACACATCGGCGTTCTTCATCGCGTCGTCCAGCGTGCGCGCCTCGGTTTCCCCGGCAAAGCGCAGCTTGGTTTCATCCATCGGACGGCCCGGACGATCCTTGTAGATCACGCCCTGGCTGTCGCACACGACGATGTTCTCACGCTTGGCGCCAAAGCTGATGAGCAGCTCCAGGCAGGCGATCGAGGCGGCCCCGGCGCCATTGGCCGTGATCTTGACCTCATCGATCTTCTTGCCCACCAGTTCCAGCGCGTTCAGCGTCGCCGCCGCCGAGACGATGGCAGTGCCGTGCTGGTCGTCGTGGAACACCGGGATGTTCATCTCGGCCTTCAGGCGTTTTTCGATGGCGAAACACTGCGGTGCCTTGATGTCTTCCAGGTTGATGCCGCCGAAGGTCGGCTCCAGCGGCCGCACCGCGTTGCAGAACGTGTCCACATCCTCGGCGTCGACCTCGATGTCGAAGACGTCGATGCCCGAGAACTTCTTGAACAGCGCGGCCTTGCCCTCCATCACCGGTTTCGAAGCCAGCGGCCCGATGTTGCCCAGCCCCAGCACCGCCGTGCCGTTGGAAATCACCGCCACAAGGTTGCCGCGCATGGTGTATTCGCTGGCCAGCGACGGGTCTTCGGCAATGCGTTCGCACGGGATGGCCACGCCGGGACTGTAGGCCAGCGCCAGGTCGGCTTGGGTGGCCATGGGCTTGCTGGGCAGGACCTGCAATTTCCCCTTGGGATGCGCGGAATGGTACTCCAAGGCGTCCCGTGTCAGTTGATCTTTCATGTTTTCCCCCGAATTTTCTTTTTATGAGTATCGGCGGGGCATGGGCCCCGCCGCAAGTGATGTTTGTCCCGAATAGGTCCGGGGCCCAATCCCTAATTCGTGATGATTTCCGGTCCCATGAGCGCTGTTGGGAGGAAGGTCGAGAGGGCCGGGATGTAGGTGACCATGATGAGGAAGACGAAGAGCACGGCCAGGAACGGCAGGGCGGCTCGGACGACGGCCATCATCGGCATTCCGGCGACGCCGGAGGTCACGAAGAGGTTCAGGCCCACCGGCGGGGTGATCATGCCGATCTCCATGTTGACCACCATGATGATGCCCAGGTGGATCGGATCGATGCCCAGCTGGATGGCGATCGGGAAGACCAGCGGCGCGACGATGACCAGCAGGCCCGAGGGCTCCATGAACTGGCCGCCGATCAGCAGGATCACGTTGACCACGATCAGGAAGGTGATCGGGCCCAGGCCCGCGCCCAGCATCGCCTCGGCGATGTGCTGGGGCACCTGTTCGTCGGTCAGCACGTGCTTCAGGATCAGCGCGTTGGCGATGATGAACATCAGCGTGATGGTCAGCTTGCCCGCATCATAGAGCGTGTTGATCGTGTCGCGGTGGAAGAACGCCGTGATCAGCGCCTGCGGCTTGCGCAGCAGCGAGATGTTGCGCGCCCCGTCCTTGGTGGCCAGCGGACCCATGTCGCGATAGACGAAACAGGCCACCAGGAAGGCATAGACCGAGGCCACGGCGGCCGCTTCGGTGGGGGTGAAGATGGCGCCGGTCAGGCCGGGAATGCCGTAGATGCCGATCATGATGATGGCGATCAGCATCAGCCCCCAGAAGGCGTCGCGGAAGGAGTCGCCGACCTCGCTCCAGCCCAGCCAGTCGCCCTTGGGCAGGTTCTTGACCTTGGCGATGACATAGATGGTGATCATCAGCATCAAGCCGGCCATCAGGCCCGGAATGACCCCGGCCAGGAACATCCGCCCGACCGAGACATCCGTGGCCGAGGCATAGACCACCATCACGATGGACGGCGGGATCAGGATGCCCAGGGTGCCGGCGTTACAGATGACCCCGGCGGCGAAGTCCTTGGAATAGCCCACCTTCTGCATCGCCGCGATGACGATGGAACCGATCGCCACAACCGTCGCCGGGGACGATCCCGAGAGTGCGGCGAAGATCATGCAGGCAAACACCCCGGCGATCGCCAGCCCGCCCGGCAGGTGGCCGACGCAGGCGATGGCAAAGCGGATGATCCGCCGCGCCACCCCGCCGGTGGACATGAAGCTTGAGGCCAGGATGAAGAACGGGATCGCCAGCAGCGTGTAGTGCCCGGCCATCGCCTGGTAGAGCGATTGCGCCACCGAGGCCAGCGAGCTGTCGGAATTGAGCAGCAGGAAGATGATCGAGCTGAGGCCCAGCCCCACCGCGATCGGCACGCCGATCAGCAGCAGGCCGATGACCATCAAGAACAGAAGTACGATTTCCATGGGTCAGGTGTCCTTGCCGAAGGGCGTGTCGTGGTGGGTGGCGCTGAGGTCGTCGACCTGGTCCTCGACCTCGTGGCTCACGATCAGGCTCTCATGGGTGCCTTTGATGATGCCGATGGTCACTTCGACCACCCGCACCAGCAGCAGCAGGCAGCCCACGGGCAGGATCAGATAGGGCACCATCCGCGGCAGCTTCTCGTAGGCTTCGCCTTCGTTGAAGATCGGCTCCAGCCAGCGCAGCCAGTCCACCATCGGGATCTGGTCGGTCTCGTACCAGGCCTGGTCGCGGCTATCGGCCAGACCGGTCGGGAACCAGCGCCCGGTGGTCGCGTCCATCCCGGCGAAGGGCGCGTAGTAATCCCAGGCCCCCTTCATCAGCAGGATCGCGTACAGGCAGCAGCACAGCGCCGCGATGATCGCCAGGACGCGCTGTTTCGGCGCCGTCAGCAGGTTGATCACCGCGTCCACGCCCAGGTGGGCGGTGATCCGGAACGCATGCGAGATGCCGAACAGCACCAGCCAGGCGAACAGCACCAGCACCACCTCAAGGCCCCAGATCAGGCTTTCGTTGAATACATAGCGCAGCACCACGTTGATGAAGGTCAGCAGCACCATGATGCCCAGAATGGCGGCGATGACGACTTCTTCGGTGCGGGCGACGACCCGCCCCAACGCGGTCTGCGGTTGATGTCTGGAATGCGCGCTCATCGGCTGCTCCCTCCCCTCAGGAAAAGGCCGCCCGGTCGCGCCGGACGGCCTGTCTGTCTGGTGATCGCGATTACATCGAGGCGTTGATCTGCTGGGCCGCGTCGATCGCATCGGCCCCCACGTCGCCTTCGAACTGGATCCACACCGGCTTCATCGCCTCGACCCAGGCCGCACGCTGCTCGGGCGTCAGTTCGCGGATCACGCCGCCGGCGTCCAGAACCGCCTGGCGGTTGTCGGCATCCACCTGCGCGATGGCCGCGTTGCGGGTCGCGGTGACTTCCTCGACGATGGTCTGCAGCTGGGTGCGCACGTCTTCGGGCAGCCCGTCCCACCAGTCGACCGAGGTCACGACCATATAGTCCAGCAGGCCGTGGTTGGTTTCGGTGATGCCGTCCTGAACTTCAAAGAACTTCTGGCCGTAGATGTTCGACCAGGTGTTCTCCTGGCCATCCACAACGCCGGTCTGCAGGGCGCCGTAAACCTCGGAAAAGGCCATCGGCTGCGGGCTGGCGTCCAGCGCTTCCATCTGTGCCACCAGCACGTCCGACGGCTGCACCCGGAACTTCAGACCGGCCGCATCGGTGGGCAGGATCAGCGGCTTGTTGGCCGAGAACTGCTTGAGACCATTGTGCCAGAAGCCCAGCCCCTGAAGGCCGCGGCGCTGCATCGAACTCAGCATGTCCTGGCCGGTGTCCGACGACTGGAACGCCTCGACAGCCTCCATGTTCTTGAACATGAACGGCAGGTCGAAGATGCGGAACTTCTTGGTGAACTTCTCGAATTTCGACAGCGAGGGCGCGGCCATCTGCACGTCGCCCTGCAGCATCGCCTCGAGAACCTGGTCATCGTTGTAAAGCGTCGAGTTCGGATAGACCTCCATGCAGGCGGTCCCGTTCATCTCGTCGTTCACGCGCTCTTGCAGCAACGAGGCGGCAATCCCCTTGGGATGCTTGTCGGTGTTGGTCACATGGCTGAACTTGATGACAATCTCGCCATCATCGCAGGCCGCCATCGCAGACCCCGCCGCCAGCACAAGACCCATGGCTGTCGCCGCTGCAGTCACAAATTTCATCGATCATCCTCCCGATCAGTCGCTGAAAACAGGACCACACAAAAATGCGCGCCCCCAAATCATCATCACCATTAAAAAGAGTCCGGCAACA
>NZ_JBNAFN010000021.1:0-88758 GCF_049800695.1 Fluviibacterium sp. S390
TGAGCCTCCCCCTTTGAAGTGGTCCGCCCCTATAGTTAGGAAAGCGGAGGACCAAGTATGGCGATCAAGAGACCTAAGCCAGAAGAGATTGTCGTGAAGTTACGGCAGGTTGAAGTTCTGATGGGGCAAGGCATGCCCCGAATTGAAGCGATCCGACAGATCAGCGTGACTGAACAAACCTATTACCGTTGGAAGAAGAAGTATGGCGGAATGGGCACGGAACAACTCAAGGAACTGAAGCGACTACAGAAAGAGAACGAGCGTCTGCGTCGTGCGGTTTCTGACCTGACATTAGATAAGTTGATCCTGAAGGAAGCCGCATCGGGAAACTTCTGAGCCCCTCGCGTAGGCGGGCCTGCATCAACCATGTTCGTAGCCAGTTCAAGGTTTCTGAACGACGGGTTTGTCGCGTTCTTGGCCAGCACCGATCCACACAACGCCGATTAGCACGTGGACGCGCTGACGAAGAACGCTTGGTCGAGGACATGATCGAGCTGACGCGCCAGTTTGGTCGATATGGCTACCGTCGAGTTGCTGCGCTGTTGAGAGACGCAGGCTGGCAAGTGAATGACAAACGCATCGAACGGCTTTGGCGACGTGAGGGGCTTAAAGTGCCAATGAAACAACCAAAGAAAGGGCGGCTCTGGCTGAATGACGGATCATGTGTCCGCCTACGTCCTGAGTATCGTAATCACGTCTGGTCGTATGACTTCGTACACCACAGAACAGACGACGGCAGAGCCTTTAGGACGCTCAACATCTTGGATGAACACAGCAGGGAATGCCTGGCTATCCGGGTGAAGCGGAAGTTGAATTCGACCGAAGTAATCGACGCTCTGACGGATTTATTCATCCTGCGAGGCGTGCCTGCCTACATCAGGTCGGACAATGGCCCAGAGTTCATCGCTGAGGCCGTCAGGGACTGGATCAAGGCGGTTGGGGCAAGGACTGCCTACATCGAACCCGGGTCACCCTGGGAGAACGGATATTGTGAGAGCTTCAACGGGCGGATGCGCGACGAGTTGCTGAACGGTGAAATCTTCTACTCGCTACGTGAAGCCCAAATCATCATTGAAAGATGGAGGAACCATTACAACACCAAACGACCACATAGTGCTTTGGGCTACCGCCCACCTGCGCCAGAAGTCATCGTTCCGATGGACCAAAGGCCAATCATGCACTAACTTTCAAGTTGGACCACTCAAGTGGGGCTGCTCACATCAAACGCGGACATATCCATAACATGAAGCCAGGTGCTCAAGGCGAAATCGAGTTCATCAGACAGGTGTTCGAAACTGCCTGATTTGTAAGGACATTTAAGCAACGTTCTGACAGATGATAACTAACGCAACAGTCCCATCTCAACTGGCTGGGACAGGTCCAGGACCAACCCCGAATAGAGCGTATCCTGATTCATGCGGATCGTTGGCTGGTTGTCCGGCGAGATGGGGTCGCGCAAGTGTTTCAACTCTCCAAGCCCGAAGTCGAAGGCGTCCATGTTGGCCCGGATATTGTAGTCAGACTCCGCACGGACGAAGTTATCAACAGTTACTCTTTCGGCCATGGCCAAGGTCGGGGCGCACACCGCGAGGGTCAGCAGCAGTTTCATCGTTTTTCCTTTGTCGATAGGGTCCATTCACGGGGCAGGCGGCAGGGAAGACCCAACCGCCGCCAAGAAATTCGGGCATCACGCGACTTTGCGGATCACTTCGAGCGGTTCTTCACTTGGTCACATGGGGCCGTCAGCGGTTGTGGCTCTTGAGGGCTGGTGGAATGACCACGGATTGTTCCGGTCTGAAACGGTCGAACAGATCGATCAGGCGGGCGGCTTCATCCGCATCCCCTGTCACCTTTATTTCGCCGCTTGCGATCAACTCTGCAGGGGTTGCCGCACCGAGATACAGGCCGGCCCAGCTTTCCCCGGACAGGGCAAGCGTGATGTCCGGATGCCGTGCGTAGTCGTCCGGCGTAGCAATGAACTCGGCGACGGCGCGACGAATGTGCAGGCCTGCGCTTGTGCCATCGTCAAAGTCGAACCGCACGAAACTGTTGGTTTCGCCGCTTTTTACCGGGTCAATTCGAACGCGGAAATAGTCCACATAGGTGGTTGGCGAACTGGAGATGGTCTGGGGCGCCGGGGGGATCAGGCGCGGGATCGTCACCTTGCCTTCAAGCGACAGGGCTTGTGACATCATGTGCGCACGATCATTGCCCCCGGTGCTGACATAAGCCATCTGGCGCAGCGCATCTGCCTTCAACTGGCGCACATCGGCGTCCTGCGGATCAAGCTGGTAGAGATAGTTCACCAGGTGTGCAGCCCAGGAAAATTCCTTTTCTTCCATGGCAGCCGACGCTGCGGCCAGAACCGCGTCGCGCCCGCCCATAAGGGGGACGATCCGTTCCGCCTCGGCCCGCGGTGTCACGGGTTTCAGATTGGCCGCGTCATTGTCGTACCAGCCGACCGACTGATAAAAGATCGCCGGAGAATAGGACGAAATCTCGCCGTAGTTCTGCAGGTTATTGGGAATCTCATCGAGATAGGCCGGGAACTGCACGAATTCGCGCAATTCGTCCGGGCCAAGCCCGCCAAGAATGCCACGCAGGGATTGGTCCAGCACGAAGGCTGCCCCATCCAGATAGCCTTCGAGAATCCGCGCCACGTTTTCCTTGCCAACAACGGCCTTCGCGCCTGCGGAAATCAGAACCTCGGCGCCCAGATCGCGGTTGAATTTCAGCCCGGCGATCCATTCACGCGGATCACGGAAAACGTCCCCGCGCACGGAATACAGCTGTGGCGGGCTGGACCACAGCATCGTGGTCAGCAGGATCTTGCGGTCTGGCAACCAGACCGTCGTATGCACCTTGTCGTCCGAGCCGTACTTGGTGAAGAACTGCATCCTGACACCAAGCACGGTCATTTCCTGTCCATCTTCGACCGGGGTGTTGACCGGAATGAAGGCGGAGTCCGTATCCGTCAGGGTCAGGGGAACCACAAAGGCATCCGGCCCTTCCGCCGGCAGGTAGCTGTTGAACTGGATCAACGCCCGCGCTGTCAGATAAGGGCCGATTTCGTTGAAATAGGCCGGGATGCCAGAGCTTTTCTGGTTTTCTTCGTAGACCTCATTCAGGTTGGGGTGGCCGATGATCATCACATCATCGTTGCCTTCGGCCAACACGCCGGCCCCCAGAACCGTGTGGGAATGGCCATAGATGATGGCTTTGACCGGCTTGTCGCTGACTGTGCGGATCGCGGCCAGCAGCAATTCACCGTCATGCTTGCTGTCGCCGGTGTCAAAGGCGATCAGCCCTTCGTCGGTGTCGATTACCGCAATCGGGGCAAGACCATAGCCGCCAAAATGCCAGATCCCTTCAGCCGGGGTGTCGATCGTTGGCCCGGTCCAGCCAACTTGATCGATCCCGTCCAGGATCTTCTTGTTGGCGATCGCGCCGTTGGGGGCTTCGACCAGCTCCACCGGCCCGCCCATATAAGGTGAGAGGTCCTGCGCCATCGCCGCCGGCGCAATGGCCCAGCACGCGAGCAGGGCGACAATCCTTGACTGTTTCATCGGGGGTAGCCCTTTCCTTATGGGAAATCCAATTCCGTTCTGCACGTGATCAATTCGCAGGAACGACCTCGGGGAAGGTCCAGCTGCCATCTATGACCTCTGGCTCGGGCCGATACATCCGCACGATGTAATTCCACCCCTCCATCAGCGGCAGGCAATTCGCGCGATCGTCGTCGCAGCCGCCAAGGTGGATCGTCATTGATCCGTCATCGTTGCGCGCGCCGGTGACCGAATTCACGTTGTAGGCGTTTCGGTCATTCTTCTCGAAAAAGCCGTTCTTGTTATACAGGCTGACCGACCAGAACGCCGCCACCGGCACATCTGCGGGAACATCGATCTTGTATTCGCCCACGGGCAAGCCGAGATCTGCGCCATCATAGAACGCCTCGCGCTCGGGCAAGCCGCCCCAGCCAATCGCCGTGCTGAGCAGATGGTTGATCGGATCGACCTCGTCCTTGGGACCAAAAGCACCAGTGCTGTCGGCGGTGAACGGCAGCAGCGCGTTCAGCCCCGCGACCAGCGCCTCATAGCCCTCTTCGTCATAGTCCGGCAGGATGAAGGGCTGCGACGATGCGGCTTCGACCGTCATCTGATCCTGGATGGCATGCACCGCCGCCACGTCATCGGGATCGGATGCATCCACAAGCGTGCGCATGAAAACAATGATATACGGCGTGTCGAAGGTTTCGGTGTCGAGCGTGTAGCTGCCGCCGCCGTGAAACACATCGTTGATATAGTGATCCTGATTGACGATCATCGCGGACATGTACCGCTCCCCCACCTCGGGCAGCGACAGCGTCGCGCCGTCGCTGATATCGACGACCGCCGTGCTGTAGAGCGTGTCAAAGTTCATGCGGATGGTGGGTTGGTTGTCCACGTCTCCCGGATCGCGGAAGTGAAAGAAGCGGTTCACCCCGCCGGCGAGGGAAACGTATTTGGCCAGTTCGATATCCGTCGCGGCGCGGGCGAAATTGCCGATCATCACCGGGATTTCACGAGCGTCTACCAAGGCGTCAAGATCGTCGCCAAGGAATTGCGCGTTGGCGCCACTCCCAAAGACGACCGCCCAAGTCAGGGCCAGTGACAACGGCGCAATCCGGCCATAGGTCTGTTTCATCATTGTTTTCCTTCCTGTTGGGCAGTTTTCTGCAAGTGGCGCTTCGGGTCAGTCGAACGCCCGGAAGGTCTCTCTGACGGCGAGATCGACGGCCCCGGTCAACGACATGCCTGGATCGTCATCGCAGGCGTCTTCCAACTCTTCGACAAATTCGTCCTTGAGACCTGCACGGTCCTGTTCGTCCATAACCTCTGCCAGGACGTCGATCTGTCGGTTGTAGAGAGAAATCATCGCCATCAGGCGCACGATTTCGGCCACTTTCGCTTCGTCATCGCCATAGGAGTCAAGAATGCTCCCGCAACTGTGGTGCATGTACGGCTGGGCCGCAGCGATGGTCTGGTCCATTATCTCGTCGGCCTGTGTCATGCCGCCGAAGGTGAAGAGGAAAATCGCCGCGAAGGCAGACTTTTCAAAACAACGTATCATTTCCGATTTCCTTGCCGTGTCTGTGCCCCTCACGCGTGAGCAGTCAGACAACCAATTCCTATTTTCTTGCGCCAGCGATCGCGCCGACAACAGCGCCGCCTTTCGCGCCATTGTTGCCGCCCACAAGGAAGCCGACGCCTGCACCCACCACCGCGCCACCAATTGTGTTCTGGACCTGTTTGTTCGCCATGGCAGGCGTGGATAGTGCAAAGCCCATCGCCATCGCCAATGCGAGTGACGCCATGAGCGCCGTTTGTCTGATTTGCATGTGGAACCTCCATTCCCGTTCGTTGGAAAAGGGCAACGTGTGGCCCTCTTTTCTTGTAAAATCCTGATCTGGCGCCCCGCGCCCGTTCTTAATGCGGACCCCCGCCTTGAGCCCCCCTGTTCGGAAGGCAGCCTCGCCGATTGGCGGGGTTGGCGCGGTCGTTCTCATCACCCCTTCGGCAGCACGAACTGAACCTGAAGGCGGAACCGCCAATCCTCTGGCCCGCCTTCCGGGCTCTCCAGCCAGTTGCCGACACCGGCCTGGAAGTTGACCGGCTTGCCATCGATGATCGCCAGCTTCGACACCGAGGCGTTCAGGGGCACCGACCAGCTGTCGGCCTCCCAGTCGTAGGTGGATTCGCTTTGGAGCGAATAGGTCCACGCGTCCTCGGTCGAGTAAGCGACGAAGGGCTGGACGAAGGTTGCATTGGTGGGAACCTTGGGATCGTCTTCCAGATCTCGCAGGTGGTTGGCCAGCACGCCGTATGTCCACGGGCCCTTCTGCTGCAATGCAATGCCGGTGACACCCGCAGCCCATGTTTCGCTGGAGACATCGGAAAAGGTCGGGAACCGGACCACTGGACCTATGCCCCAGGTCAGGTTGGTCTTGGTGGTCCGGGAATACCACGCCTTTGCCAGAACATCGCCAAAGCCGCTCTGCGAGGTGCCGGGGATCACGTCTTCCTGCCAGATATAGGGGATGATCGTGCGCGTGATGATGTTGGCACCGTTGTCGAGCGCGAAGGGGACGATCGGTTGCAGGTTCAACGTCGTCCGGTTGCCGTCGTTCGCCAGGCCGAGATTGTCGTCATGGTTCAATTGGAACGGCACGGAGATGATAGCCGCGAGCGGGTTCGCCAGTTCCTGCGCCAGGTCGGCGGCGTCCTGCCCGAAGGCTCCGACGGGCAAACATAGACCGCATAGAGCAGCCGACGCGCGAATGGTGGTGATCCTCATCTGCGGGGCCTCTCTGCGGCCTCGTTTCAGACATGGGCCGGTCGCTTGTTTACCCTGTCTACAGGGTACCATTGCATTGCAGGACATTTTGCGACAATGCGATCCCATGCAGAGAAATATGGTGAACCTCGTAGAACTCACTCACGTCGTGGATCTTCTTGATCGGTTCGCGGGGCGGTTGACTGTGGACAGGGCGCTTCGGTCGGCGGGGCTTGATCGCACGATGCTCGACGGGGTGTCCGGGTTCATCCCCTATGCGTCTGAAGCTGTCTTGGTCGACTCGGTCGCGCGTGCCATCGGTGACCGCCACCTCGGGGCACGGCTCGGGCAGGCCTTCGACTATTCGACCTATGGCGCCTTTTCGCATTTCGTTCTGGGCGCGCCGGATTTGGCATCGGCGTTTGACCGGGGGCGGCGGGCCCTGATGTTTACGCATCCCGGCTCGGAGATCACCTTGCGAGAGACCGAAACGCATCTGGTCGTCGGACGCGATTCCAAAGGCCTGTCCGTGGTCGGGCATCACCATCTTGACGAAGGCGCGCTGTTTGTCATCCGGCGCGTTGCACGCCATTTTCTGGGCTCCGACTGGACGCCCGATTGGGTCGAAGTGCCGGAAACCAATGCCCGCGAACTCGCGGTCCTTGCAGATCTTTCGGGGACCAAGATCCGTTCGGGTGCACTGGTGCCCGGCGTCGCCATCCGCCTGTCAGAACTCGCGACGCTGAACCCCGGCCCACCGCAGCCCGAAAGAACAATGTCGCTTGGCGAGTTGGGACTGCTGATGAACATCGCGCCAACACAGACCATGGAAGATGCCGTGGTTCAGATGCTGACCATCACATCCGCAACCGGCCAGACGGATGAACGCACCATCGCCCGTTTGCTTGCCATTGGACCGAGATCCCTTCAACGCGCCTTGAGGACCGAGGGTACGACCTTTCGTCAAGTCCGCTCACGGGTTGTCAGCGATCGCGCGCGGGCGCTTCTCTCTGAAACTGACATGCCCCTGGCGGAGATCGGAAAGCTCTTGGGGTACGCAGATCCACGCGGTTTCCGTCGCGCCTTCAAGGACGCGACGGGTCATGCCCCGAGTGACTTTCGCAAGGCTGCGCAGACAGGATGACCTGGTGAAAAAGCGGCGTCAGGTTCCCCTGTCCCGAAACACAAACTGATCGCGCGGTTTCAGAGCCCCTGGAGAAAGTCCACCTTCCCGCTGGAGATGTCGTAGACGCCACCGACGGCACTGATCTTGCCGGACGCGTGGAGATCGGCCAGGATCGGATCTGCCGAGACCGCCTTTTCGGCGTTCAGCGTTGCGTTTCTTGCTGTTGCGGCCGCCAGCAGGTCTGCCGGATCGTCGGGCAGGACGTCATAGACCGCAGGGCGGATTGCATTGACCAGAAGCGGCAAGTGTCCCGGCGGCAGCGTCCTGTCCTGGATGGATTTGATCGTCGCGTCAACGGCACCGCAGGCCGTGTGTCCCAGAACGACGATGGTCTGGATGCCAAGAACCGCCGCGCCGAACTCAAGACTCGCCAACCCGTCGTCATTGATGAAATTCCCCGCCACGCGAAGCACGAAAAGATCGCCCGGCGCCTGGTCAAAAATCAACTCTGGAACAACCCGGGAATCGGCGCAGGAGACGACGGCTGCAAAGGGCTGTTGGCCCTGCGCCCGTGCCGCGCGTGCGGCCGAATGGTCCGTATTGATCGCCTTGTTGGCCACGTAGCGCTCGTTGCCCTCGACCAGACGTTTGAGAGCCTCGTCGGGTGTGGCAGGCCGTGCCTCGGCCACCTGGGCGGCGACCTGCGAGGCCGAGGCGCCCGCGACGCCGAGCGCAAGCCCGCCCATGAACAGACCCCGGCGGCTGATGGTCTCTTTTGAAGTGTCCTGGCACATGATTTTGGTTCCTCATTTGGACAACATGTTGATCGGAGGTCGGGAGTATCGGCGCTATTTCGCGGAATATACCGTGTAGAGATGTTGCAAGACCGAACCCGTCGCCGCATTGGCTTGGGCGCCAGGGAAATTCGTCGCCACGATGATGGCGAGATCCAGCGTCGGATCGACGACGATCCGGGCAAGGTTCATCGAGTTCGACCCGTTGTGCGTCAGCAAGGGCCCGTCCGCCCAGTCGAAGGTCACGATCCCCCAGCCCAGCCCGTAGCTGCCGGTTCCGGGGGTGCCCGGCGGCGGGTTTTTTCGGACGGGGGTGTCGACCTTGACCGACTGGATGTGGGTCAGCGTCTGCGGTGTCACCAGCGCCGGGCCACGTGTGCCCTTTCCGGCATTCCAGCCAGCCCATTTTGCATAATCTAGGATGGACATGTGGGCGTTACCGGCCGGCGCGATGACTTGCGGCATATCCGCTGCTGGTCCCCAGAGCATCGGTATCACGGTCCCGTCGGGTCCGATTCTGTGTCCGACCGGCGCATCGATCAGGCCATAGGTTGCCTGCGGGCCAAGTCCCGCCGTCTGCATGTCCAGGGGCGAAAAGATGCGGTCGTGCATCAACTGCTCCCATGGCTTTCCAGCGACTTTCTGGATCATCATCCCGGCAATGACGTAGCCAAGGTTTGAATACTGAAACGGTGACCCTTGCGGCCTTTCAATCTCGGTCGTTTTCCACTGGTCCAGCAGGCGATGGCGGAGATCGGTCAGGTTGTAGTCGAACGCGTCAGCGCTGAAATAGAGGTCGAGGATCTGTTCATTGTCGCTGGGAATGCCGCTGGAATGGGACAAGAGTTGTTCGAGGCTGGCAGCGGCCAGGCTCGCGCTCATGCCCGGAACATCGTCCCCCAGAACCTCACCGACAGTTGAGTCCCACCGCAATTTCCCCTCATCCACCATCATCCCGGCAAGCGTCGCGGTCATGGACTTGGTGTTCGAACCGATATGGAACCGATCGGTGATTGCCACGGGCTGCGTGCCGCCCAGAATACGCGTGCCAACCGCTGCGGCCGCAACGATTGCGCCATCTTGCACCACTGCGGCGGCCAGCGCGGGCAGGCCGTATTCGGCCCGAACATCCGCAAGGTAGCCGTCGATCTCTTGTCCTCTCACAACGGTGGCCGCAAACAGGAGCATGACGGCCAGCAGACCCGCCAGAACGTGGCCGGTCAGGATCGGGCGAGGGGTGCGTGGTTCGATTTGCGGCATGGGGTGGGGTGTCCAAAGTCGCTCGCCCATTGCTGGCGAAGTGTCAGGTTGGGTGTCGGAATGGAGCCTGCGGAACTCTCTCAAAGGTTGAGTATTCGGTCAGGCTATCGAGGGAAATCAGGAGGGACTATCCGATTTCCGCAAATCCCGGGGCAATCGGCAGTCCATGCAGATCTGCGTACCCCGGTCGGTCACCTTCCAAGCGTTGCGGAGGGGGACTGGCCAAAGAGACGCTTGTAGTCGCGGGCAAACCGGCCTAGGTGCAGAAACCCGTGATCCATGGCGATCGCCGTTACGCTCGTCGTGCCGGGGGACGCGTCCACAAGAATGTCCCGAACGCGGTTCAGGCGCAGCAGGCGCAGATAGGTCATTGGCGACAGTCCGAAATGGGTCCTGAATGCATATTGCAATGTGCGTTCGGACACGCCGGCTGCAGTGCAGAGTTCGACAATCGTGGGCGGATCATGGAGGCTCCAGCGCTCTTCAGCAAAGGCGTGCGCCTGTCGGCAAATGCGCCGCGCCCGCACGCGCGCAGCGTGGGGCACCTCTATGGCGGCGGCCTGCGTTGTCGTTGCGATATGAAGGATCGCCTGGTGGAGAAGACGGCGCAAACCACTCATGTCAAAAGCGGGACATGATCCAGCGGTCCCGCCAGCCACCATGAAGCACGTCTCGACGGTGTCCTTGAGCAAGGCCTTTTGACCGGACCGGAGGACTGTCACACCCCCTTGCAACGTATCCCAAACCGAGGGGTTCAAGATCCGCGCCTGCCTCAGAAACTCATCCTGATCCAGGCTGACATAGGTCGTCTGGGCGCCGGCCGGGACATACACATCGAAGTCGGTCTTTTCCGGCATGAAGAATATCGTGTCGGCGGTGCCCGCATCGTGATCGGCAAACCGCAAGGCCGGATCGAACGAGCTGTAAGACACCGTGCAGAGGTTGGCGGGGGTGGCACCCAGCTTCTGAACACCGGCGTTCTGGGTTTCGCGGACAACTTTCTTGCTGTCGAGGTCGATACTGTCCAGTCGCCCCAGGCTCTTGCCCCGGCTGAGCTGGAAACACTCCATCTGCACCCAGGGCTGCAAGGCCGCCTGAAGGGAGGCATGTTTGATCAAGGTTGAACGCATCCGCAAACCGTCGACCTGCGGCGCGCGCTTCTGGTTGAACTCGTTCAGCAGAAAACCTCCTCCATACACTCGCATCCTGCAGTGGTTCTCACGGTGCTGTCCATCTTCGTGTGGCCCAGCAGGTGTCGGACCGCGCCGGTTGCTGGTCCTGGGGCAGACAAGAGCAACGCTGGTATGGCCCTTTGAATGCGTGCTGTACGAGCTTGGCGCGCGGCCGATGTCCGGCACGCGGTCCCTGACCAGCCACGCGTTCTGGCGGCTTTGGATGTGGCGAAGATCGTAGCGCTTGCCGGATCCTCAAGTCATGTGTCGAACGGTCGGCGGGTCCCCACGGCGGGATCGAGCCGGATCGGAGGCTGGGTCTTGCGCTGAAAGATCGCTGCTCGGCCCCTGATCCGGCCGGCAGCTTAGGTATCGGCGACAGGACGTTTCACCGGATCGCAACTGCGGTACATGCTGTCGATCGCGAGGTCGAACGGCGCAAGGTCTTGGGTTCTGTTCGCGATTTCGGGCCGGAGGCGGATCGCCTCGACATGCTTTGGTAGCCGAAACCGTTTCGGGCCCCCGATCCATCCCACGCGGTCGGCCCTGCCGATCCGCAGATGATCCACCGACTATCCAGCGACTTTTCGCATCAAGGCTTCGATCGGCCCCCGTTTGAACCACTTTGCCCAGATCAGGGCGTAGATCGTCGCGGCGAGGCAGAACAGGGCAGAGGCAAACACGGCTTGGCCGACTGTTTGTCCGCCAAGCCTGCCAAGTGCTTCGAGAACGCCCATGCCAATCAGGATATGCGCGATGTAGAGCGTCAGGGTTTGACGTCCGGCGGGCAGCAGCAGCCTCAGCACGCCCATGGTCCGGAGCCGGTCCGAAACCCGCAGGCACAGGCCGATGACCAGGCATGCCGCACCTAGCCCCGCAACGGTATAAAGCGGCATCGGCGGCACGGGTCCGGTCGTGGCAAGGGCTGCAAGCTCTGGGTCAAGCTGCCCAAGTTGGGTTGTCAGAATGGCGCTGATGCCGTCGGCTGCGGCAAGTGCTGCGGCTCCTCCGACGATCAGCCGGGTCTGTGTCGAACGGTCTGCCAGCGCAAGTCGGCTGAGAATGATCCCGAACAGCACAAACCCCAGCCACGGGATGACCGGATGCCAGCCATTGAAGACCAGATTGCGAATGAACCCTGCGGGCGTCCAGAACCCGGAATAGGTGTGGTCGTCCCAGTTCCAGCCTGCATCGTAATCCAGCGTCAGGATCATGATCGTGAAGACAAGATTCAGGCCAAGAATTACCCCCGTCAGGGCGCGGCTGGACAGCGCAAGCAGGCCGACACCGAAGAGAAAGTAGAAGGCGTAGTAGTGCAGGATGTCGGCGTCGAAGATCGTCATGTTCAGCAGGCCGACGATCAGCAGGAAAACAGCGCGCTTGATTGTCACCCAGACCGTCTGGTCCAACCCCTTCAAACCGGCAAGCCCGAGGCCGATGCCGGCCAGAACGACAAAGGTTGCTGCTGCGCGACCTTCCAACGCGACGGTCAGGGTGTTCAGCACGCCGGTGCCGTTCTCGACGCCCATGACGATCGTGAAGTTGACGACCACCATCCCGACAAAAGCCACATAGCGGGCGAGATCGAGGCCTTCGAGCCGGTTGCCCTTTGGCGGTTTCTGGTCAGATTGCATGGTCACGGCCGGGGCTTCCGAAAGGTTTTCCAGTTTCACCGACCATCACCCTGCGACAACTGCGCGTCAAAGAACGCACAGACCTCTCTGACGACCTGTGCTGACCCCGGCGTCCCGGGATCAAGATTGTTGCCATGCGATTGGCCTTCGAAAATGTGCAGTTCCGCCAGCGTCCCCGTGCCGCGCAACGCACGGTGAAAGCGGATCGTGTTGCTTTGGAACAGATCCCGGGCGTCAGAGACAAGGATCGTCGAAGGTTTGGCAGCTTTGTGCATGTCAAAAATCCCGTTCGCAGTATGGCAAATTCAACGCGGGCACACGGGCTGTGACGATGGCGGGCGGGCGGGGGCCGCCCGCCGCGGATGTTACGCCGTGAATTTGTTCAGCACGTTGCGGGTGATGATCTCGACGAACGGGTCACGGTCACGCAATCCGCTGATCCAGTCTGTTGTGGCGGCGTTGAAAACCTCTCCCTGTCCCTTGCTCATATTGACAATCATGCCCGAGCCGTAGCGTAGCTTCGCGCGGTTCTCTTCGGTGTCGGCCCCCAGAATCGCCTTGGCCGAAAACGACAGATCGCCGTCGCGGGCATAGAGGTAGGTTTCCGGGTTGCCGTGGTCTTCTTCATCCATACCGGCCAGAGCCATGGCGATGATCTCGATGTCTTTTGATGCGCCATCCTCGCCCGTGGGGTAGGGTTGGCCATAGCGGAAGGTATAGGCAAGCCCGTCGCCCTCGTACCCGGCAATGGCCGCGTCCTGCCCGAACACGTCACCATAGTAGAGATCGGTGCCCTCAAGCGCCCAGTGCTTGGGGCGGTAGACGGTGTATCCCCCAGTGGCCCGCGGCTGGAAGCCGCCCATTTTCATGTAGACGCCGCGCAACCCGTTCACGCCCCAGGTCAGGGCAGGCGGCAGGTTCAGATCCATGGCCTCCCATGCGGTGGTCAACGTGTGTTTGCGCGCAGGGTCGTTGCGTACGGGGTCCTCGTCGACGGCCCGGGCCTTGTAGCAGATCAATTGCCCATCCTCACGGCGTGCCTGCCAGATGACATTGGCACCGAAGCGGGCAAGATTGCCGCCCGCCTCGACAAAGCTGTCCAGTGCTTCGCGTTCTTCCTGGGTGTGATATTCATCATGCCCGACCATGACCACGGTCTTGTAGGGCTTCAACAGATCCGGATTGCGGTGCAGATCGTCTTGCGCAAAGTAGTCCAGGCCATAGCCTTCACCATCCGCCCAGCGGGCAAAGTGGCTGTCGAACGACGCCCAGCCCGCGCCGGCGAAATACTTGCAATAGCCGTGTGCATACGCGTAGTCGAGCGTCGGGTAGCGCGGTTTCGATCCGATGGGTCGGGGCGCGGTATCAATGATCCGGGGCAGGCCGGGCGGTTGAAAGATGAAGCCGCGCGCCCAGGGTCGGCGGGTGCTGGTGATGGGCGAAAACGCATTGCCGTCCGGACCGGCGACGCCTTCGTAGAAGTTGGATCCGCCCCAATCGTTATAGGCTTGCCAGGTGGTGGTGGCGAGGACGAAGGCGATCTTGTTCGCCCCGGCCTTGGCCGGGCGCAGCACGAAGAAACCGTGTTGCACGATTTCCTGCCCGTCGGTGCCGGCCGCCCTCAGTTCGATGACATATCCGCCGCTGCGCCAGTCGGCCGAGGATTGTATTTCGATGCTGACCGGCCAGCGGGGGCCGTTCAGATAGGCGTCGTCCGGCGTTGTGTGATGCACCCCCGGCAAACCGGTCTGTTCAAACACGACGTCGCGCTGTGCGCCGTCGCGATAGACCGTCAGATCGTAGGTTGCCGCCGAGGTGCTGACATGCACATCCACCACATCCCCTTGAGCATAAGACGTTTCGTCCGTGTAGCCGTAGATATGCAGGACATCCGGGTCCGCCGAGGGGAATTCGAACCAGGAGTGGTGTGTGTTGGCGAACCACTGGTCGCGGAACTCGCCAAAGGGGCTGTTGGCGTCGTTGGCCTGCAAGACGTTTGCGCGCGCCTGGTTCGCCCCGAACCCGGCCGCGGCCATCGCCCCGACGGCACCAGCCCCGCGCAGAACATCCCGGCGGCCAACGACCGGTGCGTCTTTGGTCTTGTCATCACGATCCGTCATATGTGTTTTCCCATCTCACGCAGTGTTTTTCCAAGTCACCCGTTTCAGAAAACCACCCGCAAACGCAGGCCCAGAACCGTGACGCTGCTGCGAGACCGGTCCTTTGCCGGATCAAGGATGATCTGAAGGTCGGGGGTAATGCTGGTCGTGTCGGAAACCTGGACACTCCAATACGCTTCAAGGCCTTTTTCGCGTCGCAACGAGGCGTCCTCGGACTCGACCTGCCATGCGGCCAGCCCGATCCGGTCATCAACCCGCCCAAATGGCGCCTTGTAGACATAGCCTGCGGCGAGTGCCTGCAGGTATTCGGTCATCTGACTGGCGGATCTGGAAAACCGCGCAAATACCGCGTGGTTTGCGCCGATGTCCTGATCCGCGCTGACCCCATATCCCCAGCCGTTCTGCCGTGTTCCGTTGCCGGTTTCGATGGCATCGATGCCTGAAACGGTGAACCGGTAGTTCCCGGGTCCCAATCCCGCGATTTCCGGGGTCAAGCCCAACTCGGCCGCGTATTGCCAGACACCGTCGCCCGGACTGTCAAAGTCGATCCAGTTGTCCTCGGCCGAACCATCCGCAACGAAACCAGAAACGTACCATTCCGGACGGCGTAGCTCGGCAAAGACACCCAGTCCGCTGTCCTGGACGTTATAGCCCGCAACCACATCCCCGGTCACAACCGTGTTGAAGAAATCCGACCGGCCATCATGGGCATAGCGGTTCTTGCCAACCAACTCGGCCAGTCCCAGCTTGCCGAAATTCAGCCGCACGCCGCCGGCCAGTTCCTGCTGCCACCACAACAGCGCCAGCCCCGAAAAGCTGCGATCACCGCCCAGATCGCCATCATTGGGATCCGAGATGATACCCAGGGTGTTGGAAAACGCCGACGTCGACAGGCTTGAATAGTCCAGGATGTTCAGCGCCCACCATTGCAACACACCCGACCCGTTGGCCGGTGTCCAGCTGCCGATGAAATCCAACTCGTGATTGGCCGTGCTTTCCCAATCCCGATCCGGGCTGGCCTGTATCACCGGCGCATAGGTGAATTCAAAGTCGATACCGGCGTTGCGGCTGAGGGTGTCCTTGAACTGTTCCCAGCTGGATTGCGAAAGGGCCGGACCGGCGGCCAGCGTGCCGATCAGTGCCACCATGGGCAGCCGCTGGGTGCGAAATCGCGACACGTTACGCGTCTTGTGATGTGACCACCGCACGGCCGAACGGCGAGGATGCGGTCACAACAACTTCAATTTTCACCGGGGCAACAATCCCGGAGAACGACGCCGCCAGAGCCCCGCGCAACGCGTCGATTTCCGCGCCGTCGACCGGCTTGGTCGGGTTGATGTAGAACACGGCGAAATAGGATCGGCCCAACTGTGTTACAGCCACGTCCACCAGATCGAATGGCCGCTCTGCCAGCAGCTGCGCCGCTCTTGTGCGGGCGATCTTGTCGGCATCTCCGGGGGCGGCGGCCCCGGCAACCTCGCCCAGGGCGGAACGGAACATCATCAGCGGCTGGGGCAGCATCACCAGTGTCAGCACCAGAACGATCAGTGCATCCGCGACCGGCACGACCCCGGCAAACCGGGTTTCCAAGAGCAATGGGCTGCCAAGCAATGCGGCACCGGCACCCGCGCTCATGATCCCATCAACAAGGGCTGCGCGACGTTCGGCCAGCAGAAGCGCACTTTGGCGTCCCCCGTCAACCCAGGTGCCGTGATACCGGATTGCCAGACCCAGACAGATCAGGACCATGGCCGCGCTGTAGGCCAGGATGGGTCCGTAGACCAGCTCTGGAACCTCGCCCCCGGACAGGTAGGTCAGGATCTTCTGACCCGCGCCCAGAACCGCAAACACAAGGATACCTGCCAGCACCAGCGAGCGGAAGGTTACATACAGGGCTTCCAGCGCATCATATCCAAACGGGTACAATCGGTCGGCCGGACGCGCGACCGCGCTTGCAATTCGCGCGGCGATGATCGCGGCACAGAAGTTCACGCCCGAATACAGGCCGTCGACCAACAAGGCGTCCGAATGCGACAGGTATGCCGCCAGAATGCCCGAGGCGCACATGACGAGGTTGGCCCATTTTCCGGTTGCCAGAGCCTTGGTTTCTGCGGAGTGCGTCAGGGGTTTTCCTCGGGTTGGCGCCACGAAGCGCAGCAATTCGCACGGTGTAGATTTACCGTTGGACCAGAAAAAGCCAATTTCGGACAGCAGGGGCCATATCCTCGCACTTCAAGGCTTTCGCCGGCTTCCGGCCCCGCTCTGCGGACTGGTGGCCCCGGTGTCGGCCAACTGAAAAAGCCCGCATCGCGCTTTGCAGCGGGGCGCATCAAGCCGCGTTCACTTCGGCTCTGTGGTGAACCATCTCGCGTTCGTATTGCGCCACGCGCCGTCTGTTGGCTAAGCTTTTGGACAGAAGTCGCGCGATCAGATCAATTTTCAGGTGCGATCCCGCGCGACCGGTCTATCCAAGTCGCTTCGGAGGCATGCGCGCGTGGTCCCAGACATTCACTACATCGACGAAATCGAGAACGTGTTTTCTGAGTGGGTCGACTGGGACTACGAAATTCAGCAGCTGGCAAGCGGACCTCTCGGCTTCGGTCGCAGAGTCATGGCGCTTGGCGATGTTGTGCTTACCTGGGAATGGGCCGACAAACCCATGCGCGTGCGCCTTCAGTTGCCGGGTGACGCGATTTCGGTCAGCCTCCTGCTGGCCGGAGACCGCCCGGCATTCTGGAAAGGCCACGAACTGGGGGCTGACCAGGTGCTCGTGTTTGGCGCAACCGAACACGATTACTTCATTCCGCCGGCATTTCTGGCGGTCAACATCTCGACGCATAGGTCTGCCATGGCCCGGTTCGGTCTTGCCGCTCTGGCCGGGGGGCTTTGGGATGTTCCCCCCGCGCATCTGGCCAGATTGCAGATGCAATGCGCGGCGGCCCTCCGGAGCAGCACTGGCAATCATGACCTGGGGACTGAAATACTCGGTGCGCTGGCGGACCTGTTCCAACACGCGAATTGCCGTGGCGAACGTCTGCGGCCTTCGATCCGCGATGAAACCCCGCGCCATCGAGTCTTGCGCCTGTCCGAAGACCTTGGGGTCCAGTTGGATCAGGGCGCGCCGATCGTGCATCTTGCCGATACGCTATCCGTATCGACCCGCACGCTGCACCGCACGATCAAGGACCTGAGCGGTCTCAGCCCGAAGCAGTATCTCGACGTGTTGCGACTGCACCGGTTTCGCAAGGATCTGCTGGAACGCGGTCAAAGCCGCACCATCACCAGTCTCGCGTTTGACAACGGGTTCGAACATGTCGGGCGTCTGTCCCGCTTTTATCAGGACTGGTTTGGAGAGTTGCCCCGCGAAACACGCCGACGCCAGGTATAGTTGCGCGGCAAGGGCACAGCGCCGCCGCATGTCAGCCATCAGGCGCCCCACCTGCAATGGGGGCTGCGGTGAAAGTCTCGGGCCCCGGAACGGCTTGATCGACGTCCGATATCCGGCGGGGGGGCGGCCGGATGGCGCTGGCGGGGACTCACACAGGCCTGCGAACCTGTGACATGAAAAAAACCGGCGCGTTTCGTCCGGTGGCGGAAATCGGCTTTTTCCACCGCGTCACTTGCTTTTCTGTTCCTGAGACTCCAACCGCCGTGGCCCGCGCGAAAAAGCCGGACAGATGGACAAGCATCAATGACGCAAGCCGCCCCTTTGTCTGTTCAGACCAATGTTCTGTTCTGCGGCTGTTCCAGTCTGCGGATCGAGGCGCAGCCACAGCGGCAGATGTCGGCGATTGTCACACGAACCAAAGCGCAAAGCGGCCGTGGGCGGGGCACGCGGGTTCCGGCGCTGAAAGCACACCCAATCACCTTGAAGGACTTGTCATGGAAGACGAACAGCAGAATTCTGCGGGGGCAGCGCAACCTGCAGGTGCGCCGGAAAACCCGGCACGCCGGATATTGATGGCGTCGGGTATCGCCGCTGGCGCCGCCCTGCCATTTGCGGCGCAGGCCGCGCAATCCAGCGGAACTGTTGATCCAGCCCCGTTTTCTGGCGGACCCTCGACGATGCGTCTGCCACAGGGCTGGCGTGCGTTTGATCTGTCGTATTTCGAGATGTCGGCCAACGATCCGGCATATCCCGAGATCTATGCCTATTGCAGCGCGCCAAGCTATGCTGCCGGTGAGACAGTCGGGCTACATGTCAGCACCACAGCGGACACATTCGACCTGAAGGTCTGGCGGGACGGGACCAGACAGGACGTCGTGCTGGAACAGACCGGCCTGGCGGGTGTGTTCATGCCGACGCCCATGGATGCCTATCAAGCCGGATGTGGTTGGCCGGTTCTGGCCGAGATCCCGGTCGATCCGAGCTGGCGATCCGGTGTCTATGTCATCGAACTGCGCGCGACCAAGGACGGGCAGGAGCGTATCAGCGAAGCCGGGTTCGTGGTTCGGGGTGCCAAGAAGGCCAGGATCGCCTTCATGCTGACCAGTGGCACCACCACCGCCTATAATGCCTGGGGGGGTGCCAACCACTATCTGGGGATACACGGAGACGACAGTTTCGGCCCGTCGCCGCGCCTGTCGCTGGACCGCCCGCATGAACGCGGGTTCTGGGTTGCGCCAGCCAACTTCCCCTATCTGTCCACCAAACCCGAGCAATACCGATATAAACGCGAACGCCATTACACCGGCCAGCCAACCGGGGGATACGCGCTTATGATGGGCTATGCCTGGGGCGCGAACTCGGCCGGGTGGGCGCTGGACAACCGTCCCTTTGCTGTCTGGGCCGAAGAGAATGGCTACGAGATGGACTATGTCGATCAGTACGATCTGGGGAACATCCCCGGCGTTCTTGACGGCTATGATTGCCTGGTGATCGCGGGGCATGACGAATACTGGTCCTGGGATCAGCGCGATACGCTGGACGCCTTTGTCGAGGCCGGCGGCAACCTGGCCCGGTTCGGGGCCAACATGTTGTGGCAGATCCGCATGGAACAGGATGGCCGCCAGCAGGTGTGTTACAAGCTGGGGGCCGACGAGGAGGATCCGGTCAAGGGGGATCCCGAAAACGGACATCTTCTGACCTCGATCTGGGAGCACATGGATGTGGCCCGCCCGTCGGCGCAATCCTTCAGCGTCACCGGCATTCAAGGGATCTATGCCACCTATGACGGTGGTTCGCCCCGCTCCAGCGGCGGGTTCACGGTCTATCGAAACAAGCACTGGGTCTTTGACGACACCGGCCTGATCTATGGCGACACATTTGGCATGGAGGAAGGCATTCTGGGATACGAGACGGACTCGGTCGACTATGTGATCCAATGGGGCTTGCCGGAACCCAGCCCATTGCATTCCCCGCTGGAGGGGACCGAGATCCTGGCCGTGACACCCAGCATGGTCGACCAGTACGACGCCGGAGGTCCGGGCAGTGCCGTGGTCTCGCAAGTGTTGGGCGATGACTGGTTTGCGACGAAGTGGGCCGAGGTCATCGAAGGCAAGACCGACGAGGACACGGTCAAGAAATACCGCTATGGCTCGGCCCAGATGGTCGTGGCGCCCAAGGGCAAGGGCGAGATTTTCTGTGCCGGGAGCGTCTATTGGTTCCTGGGTTTGAAATGGGGTGACCGGACAACTCAGCAGATCACGCACAACGTGCTAAGGCGCTTCACCCGCTAGACAGTGTGACCGGCCGGGCGGGGGCTGCTCCGCCCGCCTTACCCTCGCGATCTTTCCGTCCTTGGCCTGGGCGTTCGGGTTTTTTCCTGGGGGCAGATACAGGCGGTCATCGACGATGCTGACGGTCGGGTGCGCCGCCGACGGAAGAAAGGGCGGCCAACGACCTTTCTGCTCTCGGTCCAAGCCTGCCGCATCAACTGGGTCTGCCGCGCATCCTCCGGCGCAAGGCGGCGGAACGGTTCCTTGAGGCCTCGCCAATTCCAGGGGCACTTCAGGACGGGTCACCAGGGCGAAGCTGTCTCGAACCGTGCGATCACATTTGCCAGGTACGCGCTGCCCGCGTGCCGATTGCTGACCCGACAGCCGCATGTTCCGGAGCCGTGGGGCAGCCGATGCGGTGACGCAGGGGCTGCCGGGTGTCTGGGTCGCACGCAACGTATTTGCCGAGGCCCGGAGGATGATCTGTCCACCCTCCGGGTCTCCCCGGCAAATCCGGTCAGCACTGGGCGGAAGTCACCGCAATCATGTGCAGGATGTCTTCTGCGTCGCATCCCCTGGACAGATCATTCGCAGGCTGCGCAAGACCTTGCAGGATCGGGCCGATGGCCACGGCCCCACCGATGCGTTGGGCGATCTTGTACGCGATGTTGCCCGTATCAAGGTTGGGGAAGATAAAGATATTTGCATTTCCGCCCAACGCGGAATCCGGTGCCTTGGCAGACGCCACGCTCGGCACGAAGGCTGCATCGAATTGCAACTCTCCATCGACATTCATGTCGGGTGCCATCTTGCGCAATATTTGGGTTGCTTCGACAACTTTCGAGACTTTTTCTCCACCGGCGCTGCCCCGGGTCGAGAAGGACAGCATCGCCACTCTGGGCGTCTCGCCGGTCAGATGCTCCAGCGACGCAGCCGACGCGTGAGCGATTTCCGCCATCTCTGCTGCCGTCGGGTCAATGACCAGACCGGCGTCCGAGAAGACGAGCGCGCCCTTTTTCTCGTGGTAGTCCTTGCAAAGCAGCATCAGGAAAAAGCTCGACACCATCTTGGCATCCGGTGCCGTACCGATCACCTGAATCGCGGACCGCACGATCTCGGCGGTTGCGGTGGTGGCACCGCCCAGCGTGCCATCGGCATGGCCGAGCTTGACCAGCAACGCCGCATAGATGTGCGGGTTCAGAATGGCGGTTTCTGCATCCGCTTCTGTCACGCCCTTGTGCTTGCGCAGCTCGTGGAACTTGGCGCTCATTTCGGATTTCAGCGAACTGTCGCGCGGGTCATGCACCTCGATCCCGTCCAGGTCGCTGCCACCCGCTGCGGCGAGCCCCTTGAGGATCGTTTCGCGATCACCGACCAGCACAATGCGCGCCACCTTCTGCTTGCGCGACTGAATGGCGGCTTCGATGACACGCGGATCTTCACCTTCGCTCAGGACGATCTTGCGGTCCGAACGCGCGGCATTGGCCAAAATCATTTGCAGTGGTTTCATCGTGAAGTTCCTTTGGATGCGAGAGGTCGGAGGCGGGGGCCGATGTCAGTCTGCGCTGTAATCCCGGATGACGAAATGCTTGGTCGTCGTTTCAAGCACATGCCAGTAGCCGCGAAATCCGTTGGGGATCAGGAAGCTGTCGCCCTTGCGGAACTCCTGTTCGGTGCCGTCGTCCGAGATCAGCTTGATGTGCCCGCTCAACAGAACGCAAAACTCGTCGCGGTCGGCGAAGGCGATCCATTTGCCGGGTGTGCTGGTCCATGTGCCTGCAAGCAGGGTGCCGTCCGGGCTGGTGTACCGCATGCGTGTTTCGTGGTGCGGATCGCCCTCAACGACCCGGTCCGGCAGATCTGCGAGACGTCGCTTGGTGACGGCAACTTCGTCTTTGAAATCTACGACACGCATGGCAGTTTTCCTTCCGGGTTTAGCTGGCGAAATGGGTGATGCCGAATAGGATGAATCCGGCGATGAACACGGTTTCGGCAACGATCAGGATGATGGCCTGGCCACCCACATCGAAGATGGTCCTGAGCGACGTCTTCATGCCGACAGCGGCGATGGAGACCAGCAACGCCCATTTCGACAGGTCGGCCAGCAAAGACTGCACGAAGCCCGGGATCAGCCCGAAGGAATTGATCGCGGCCAGCAGCAGGAACATCAGGACGAAGAAGGGCATGAGCGGGGGCCGCTTGCCGTCGCCTGCATTGTCATCGTCTGCATAGGCACGGATCACCAGTGCAAAGACCAGCACCACAGGGGCCAGCATGGTCACGCGGATCAGTTTGACCAGGGTCGCGGTTTCGCCGGTCTCGTCGCTGACCGAGAATCCTGCGCCCACCACCTGCGCGACATCGTGAATGGTGCCGCCCAGGAAGACACCGGTGGCCAGATCGTCCAGGTCAAGCGCAGAGGTGATGATCGGATAGGCGATCATGGCGATGGTCGACAGGACCGTGACGCTCAGTACGGTGAAGATCAGGTTGCGTTCGGAATGTTCGTTCTTGGGCAGAACCGCCGCGATCGCCATGGCCGCCGACGCGCCGCAGATCGCCACCGAGCCACCGGTCAGCAATGCGAACCGCCAGCCGCGACCCAGCAATTTCGCGCCGAGCAGGCCGAAGAGAATGGTAAGGATCACCCCGGCGACAACCAGACCGATCAGTTTCGGACCCAGCCCGATCAGCAGTTCCACGCTGATGCGCGCGCCCAGCAGCGCCACGCCGATGCGCAGAACCGTGCGTGATGTGAACGCAATGCCGGGCACGCAACGGCCTTCCTCGGCCAGAAAGTGAAACGCGATGCCCAGCAGCAATGCCATCAGCATCGCAGGAGCGCCGTAGTGATCCGAAAGGAACTGCGCGGCGGCGGCTACAACGACAGAAACAGCGAAGCCCGGACCGTTCTTGGAGAAGAACGCCGGAAAGCGACCGAAAAAGTCGCCAGAGGAAGTCAACTGGGTGTTCATCTGACAAAGTCTCCTTGGCCGCTTGTGGAGCGTTGAGCGCCAAGCGGTTGTTTCGGAACAGGAATTCTTGTTTTCAGGGGGGAAATTCCCCGAGTGAAGGAGACGCGCGAACGCGTCTCCTTCGAGTTACAGGCGATCAGCCGATCTGCTGCTTTTGCATGTCCGATGCAGAGATGCCGGCAACCGAAACCGGCTTCTTCATCGCATCGCGGCGGAAGGGCTCGCCCAGTTCCTGGTTCAGGACAACTTCGATGAAGGTGGTGACATTGTCCTTCATCTGCTCCTTGATCGCAGTGTTCAGAACGTCCGTCAGCTGCTCCATGGAAGTCGCCTGAACGCCTTTCAGGCCACAGCCATTGGCGATCTCGGCGTAGTTCACGTTGAGGTTCAGCTCGGTGCCGACGAAGTTGTCATCGAACCACAGGGTGGTGTTACGCTTTTCCGCGCCCCACTGGTAGTTGCGGAAGATGATCATCGTGATCGCAGGCCAGTCGCCGCGGCCGCAAGCGGTCATCTCGTTCATCGAGATCCCGAAAGCACCGTCACCGGCAAAGCCGACAACCGGAACGTCCGGGCAGCCGATCTTTGCGCCCAGGATCGCGGGCAGGCCGTATCCGCAGGGACCAAAGAGACCCGGTGCCAGGTACTTGCGGCCCTTTTCGAAGGACGGGTAGGCGTTGCCGATGGCACAGTTGTTGCCGATGTCCGAGGACACGATGGCATCTTTCGGCATTGCCGACATGATCGCGCGCCATGCCTGGCGGGGCGACATGCGGTCCGGCTGACGATTGCGGGCACGCTCGTTCCAGGTGACGCCTTCATCGGAGTCATCTTCGTGGTCCATGGACGAGAGTTCCTGCGCCCAACGCGATTTGGTCGTCGCGATCAGGTCGGTACGCGCCTTGCGGCCCTTGTCTCCGGCACCATCGCTCAGCTTGGCAAGCAGTTGCTCGGCCACGGCCTTGGCATCGCCCTGGATGGCAACGTCGACCTTCTTGGTCAGACCGATGCGGTCCGAGTTGATGTCGACCTGGATGATCTTCGCATCCTGCGGCCAGTAGTTGATGCCATAGCCGGGCAGGGTGCTGAACGGGTTCAGACGGTTGCCAAGGGCCAGAACGACATCGGCCTTCTGGATCAGTTCCATCGCCGCTTTCGAGCCGTTGTAGCCCAGCGGACCGACGGCCAGCGGGTGCGAACCCGGGAAGGCGTCGTTGTGCTGGTAGCCGCAGGCCACCGGAGCATCCAGAGCCTCGGCCAGCTTGGCCGAGGCTTCGATGGCACCCGCAAGGATCACGCCGGCGCCGTTCAGGATGACCGGGAATTCAGCTTCGGACAGCAGTTTCGCCGCGGCATCGACCGCTTGCGTGCCGCCCTGCGGACGCTCCAGACGGATGATCTGGGGCAGTTCGATGTCGATCACCTGGGTCCAGTAGTCGCGCGGGATGTTGATCTGCGCCGGAGCGGAACCGCGCCATGCCTTTTCGATCACGCGGTTCAGGACTTCGGCCATGCGCGACGGGTCACGCACTTCTTCCTGGTAGCAGACCATGTCTTCGAACAGTTTCATCTGCTCGATTTCCTGGAAACCGCCCTGACCGATGGTCTTGTTGGCCGCCTGGGGCGTGACCAGAAGCATCGGGGTGTGGTTCCAGTAAGCGGTCTTGACCGGGGTCACGAAGTTGGTGATGCCGGGGCCGTTCTGGGCGATGGCCATCGACATCTTGCCGGATGCGCGGGTGTAGCCGTCGGCGATCATCCCGCCGGAAGTTTCATGTGCGCAGTCCCAGAACTTGATGCCCGCCGCCGGGAACAGGTCCGAGATCGGCATCATTGCCGAACCGATAATGCCGAACGCATTGTCGATGCCGTGCATTTGCAGGACCTTCACAAAGGCCTCTTCGGTAGTCATTTTCATGTTGGTCGTCCTTTTTCGAAGGGGGTCAGAGAATTTCGTCGCGAAGGTAGTAGTAGGGATACATGAACCGTTGGCCCAACCGGCGGAACGGTGTCAGGATGCCGTGGCTTGGCAGGGGTGAGGTGAAGATCGGAAGGTCGAGTTCCTTTCCCTCGCCCGCAACCAATTGCGCCAGACGCTTGCCGGCCATGGCGGAATACATCACGCCGTTGCCGCCGTAGCCCAGGGCATAGAAAATCGTCTCTTTCTTGTCCGGCTGGAAGATACGCGGCATCATGTCGTGGCTGACATCCACCCAACCCCACCAGGAATAGTCAAGCTCGATTCCGGTCAGCGCCGGGAACTTGCGGTGCAGCCCCTTTTGCAGCAGGTCCAGGTGCTTGGGATTTTCCGCATCCGGTCCGGTGATTGCACTGCGGCTTCCGATCTGAACCCGGTCGTCCGGCAGAAAACGATAGTAGTGACGCAAGGTGCGCGTATCGGTCAGCGGGGATTTCACCTTGAACCCACACTCGGCCTTTTCGTCTTCCGTCAGCGGACGGGTCACGATCGAGTTCGACAAGATCGGCATCAGCCGGTGCTTGGTCTTCTCGTTCAGACCCGGGGGCGTGTACCCCGCCGTGGCCAGGGCCACCGCCCGCGCACGCACGGTGCCGCCGGGCGTGGTCAGATGGTGCACGCCGTCCTTGATCTTCCAACCCATGACGGGGCTGGCAGGGTGGATCGTGGCGCCCAGTTTGCGCGCAAGACGCACATAGCTGAACGCCAGCTTGGCGGCGTGAATGCAGGTGCCGTCCGGCTCCCACATGGCGCCGAAAGCCTCCTGGTCACGCACGTGGTTCTCATGCAGTTCTTCGCGCCCGATGATGCGAGAGCCATAGCCGAACACTTCGTTCAGCAATGCGCTTTCTTTTTCGAGCTTTGGCATCACCTTTTCGCGGTGGGCCATGTAGTAATGCCCGCCCGTTTGCGGATCGCAGTCGATGTCGTCCGACCCGATCAGGTCGTTGAACAGTTCGAAGGCTTCACCCACTTCGGCATGCATTTTCTTGGCGACATCAACACCCCAGCGTTGAATCCACTGGGAGCGCTTGAGGCGTCCGGAAGAGATCTGCGCCTGGCCGCCGTTGCGCGTGGAGCAGCCCCAGGCGACCGTGTTGGCTTCAAGAACCGTGGCCTTGATCCCGTGTTCCTTGGCCAGGTGGATGGCCGTCGACAGCCCGGTGTAACCGGACCCGACAACCACGACATCCACGTCCATGTCACCGGACACGGCGCCATCATCTTCCGGCGGGGTTCCCGCCGTCCCGATCCAGTACGTCGGTGCGTAGTCCCGGTTGTGACCGGGACCTGCGTCTATGATCGGGTCATAGCGGGGGTCGTAGCTGGCCTTGGGCCAGTGACGGGGTCGTTTTGAATCAGGCATCGAAATGCTCCGTCAATCGGGGGGGAGTTGGGGAAACTAGGCTTTGAAAGGTGGCCGTGCTTTGCGCAGCGCCTGCTTGACGACGATCTTGCCGTCGCGCAGCGTGAAGAGATCCGCGCCTTGCGCCTCGACCCGCATTCCGTTGGCATCGGTGCCCGAGAAGGTCCATTCCGAAACCGCGCGATCCCCGTGCACGAAGTGGCTGTGGTGATCCCAATGCGCGTCTTTCATCCCGGCCCATACGGCAGAGAATGCGTCGGCAATCGCCTTCGCGCCCTCGATCTTGGTGCCATACGCCTGCTCGCCGCCGACAGTGTAGAAAACGCAGTCGTCCGCGAAATGGGTCATGACTGCATCGACGTCATGACGGTTGAAAGCATCGAAAGTGTCCGCGAGGTCCTGGGCGGTCAACGTGGTGGTCATGTCATGTCTCCTTGTACGAGTTACTTGTTCACTACCGAGCCGTCGTCCTTGAACGGAACGACGAGTGTCGGAATGTCGGACCGGCGCAGCACAGAAATTGCCACCGTGCCGAGGAAGGTGTGGGTGAAGCTGTGATCGCGTGCGCCCAGAACGATCAGATCGCAGTTCAGTTCGTGCGCACGGCGCAGGATCTGCCGGGCGGGCTGGCCCTCGACGATCTCGATCGAGGTCACCTGGTCGCGGATCTTCGCATCCTCTCCGGTCAGGGCGCCCCAGAAGCGTGCCTGACGTTCGGCCAGAACTTCATGGATCATCTCGCCACGACGCTCGGTCGCCTTCTTGCGCATGTCGTCGTTCAGGATGAACATCTCGATTGCCACCCGTGCGTCGTCCGACAGCGGTTCGCTGACGTGCAGGACGTGGATTTCAGCGCCGGTGGCCTGCGCCAGGCTGGCCGCGTGGCGCAGCGCATAGGTGGAGCTTTGCGACAGGTCGGTTGCAAACAGGATGTTCGTGATCATCGGTTTCATCGGTAGATCCTTTCCCTAAGGTCAGTAGCCAAACAGGCGCGGCAGCCAGAGAGACAACTCCGGGAAGAACGCGATGATGAAGATTGCGATGGTGTTCACCGCCGCGAAGGGCAGGGCCCGGAGTGAGATGTTCTCGATCGAGATGTTCGAGATGCCCGAGGCAATGAACAGGTTCTCACCCAATGGCGGGGTCTGGAAGCCGATACCCAGGGTACAGATCATCACGACACCGAAGTGGATCGGATCAATCCCCATATTGTAGGCCACCGGCAGCATGACCGGCACCAGGATCAGGATCGCGGCAAGAGTTTCCATGAACATCCCGACAAACAGCAGGAAGAAGATGATGAGTGCCCAGATGACGTAGATGTTGTCGGTCAGGGACAGCATCCCGTCCGCAATGATCGCCGGGATCTGGTTTTCCACCAGCAAGCGGCCGAACACGGTGGCGGTGAACAGGATCAGCAGAACGCGGCCGGACAGCCAGGTGGTTGTCTCCAGGGCGCGGTTCATCGAAGCCATGTCCAGTTCGCGGTAGATGAACTTGCCGACGAACAGCGTGTAGAAGATGGCGACGATGGCGGCTTCGGTGGGGGTGAAGAAGCCCGAGTAGATGCCGCCCAGAATGACAACCGGTGCCATCAGCGACCAGAACCCGCGATAGAGCTCGCACAGGATGTTGCGCGCCGACCAACCCTCGGCCGAGCCGGTGTAGCCATGCTTCTTGCACAGGATCCAGTTCATGGTCAGCAGGCTGCCGGCGATGACAAAGGCCGGGATGAAGCCCGCGATGAAGAGCTTTGAGATGGACACGGTCTGGAAGGTGCCGAATTTCTCGACCGCTTCAGGCGGGGCCATCATGCCAAGCGCAGCGATGCCGAAGATGACCATCGGGATCGACGGAGGAATGACAATGCCCAGGCCACCGGCCGAGGCCGTCACGGCAGAGGCATAGCCCCGGTCATAGCCGCGCTTGATCATCGCCGGGATCATCAGCATGCCCACGGCGGCAGTTGTTGCCGGGCCGGAGCCGGAGATGGCGCCGAAGAACAGGCAGCCCATGACGGTCGCTGCGGAAATTCCGCCGGTGAACGGACCTGCAAGGCTTTCCGCGACATTTATGAGCCGTTTGGATATGCCCGCCGCTTCCATGAGCGCTCCGGCCAGGATGAAGGCTGGCAGCGCCATCAGCGGGAAGGACCCGACCGAGGTGAATGCGATCTGAACGAACTTGATCGGGTTTTCACCCAGATACAGAAAAGAGAGCAGGGACGAGACACCAAGTGCCACGGTGATCGGCGCGCCTAGGACCAGCAAAAGCAGGAAGCAGCCGAACAGAATTGTTACGATTTCATTTTCCATGGAAATTTCCCTCGAGCCGCTTACGCGTTGTCGTCGGTTTTGAAGTCATCAAGATCGATCTTGTCCGGGTCACGAACGTCGATGCCTTTGACAAGCTTCAGGTAATTCACCTGGATGATACGGATCGTCATCAGGGTGAACGCGAGCGGCAGGACCATGTAAATCCACTTCATCTCGATCCCGAGGGTCTGGGATTTCCAGAACTTGTTCATCTTGTTGAAGACGAAATCATAGGCGAGGTAGACGAAGTAGAGGTTGAAGAAGATCCAGAAGAGATCGGCGAAGCCCTCGATCCACTTGATCCAGCTTCGCGGCAGCATTCCGAACTGGAACGTGACCCGGTTGTGGGCGCTCATCTTGGCGGCATAGCTCGCGCCGAAGAAGACGAACCAGACGAACATGTAGACCGACAATTCCTCGATCCACGAGAACGAGTAGCCGAACATCTCGCGCGAAATGATTTGCGTGAACAGCAGGCACACGAACATCACCAGCAGTGCGCGGCACAGGTAACTTTCGAAATTGTTCAGAAATGTCCAGAAACGACTCATTGCAGTATCCCCTCCCAGGTCGGGAAGCGCACCCAGCGTGCGCTTCCCATTGGCTGTGGACTGTCGATTACTCGACGGTTTCGCGGCCAAGCGCGGTCAGCACTGCATTCAGCTTTTCGACACCGCCGATGGAGTCGTAGAACTGCGGCCAGACAGCCGTTGTTGCCAGTTCGATGAACTCGGCTTCGCCGTCCTGCGGGTCGGAGATTTCCATGCCGCGCGACACCAGTTCTGCCTTGATGGTTTCTTCCTGGTCGAGCAGGAACTGGGCAGAGTACTCGGTGGCAGCCTGGCCGGCGGCCAGAACGGCGGCCTGGTCGTCAGCGGACAGACCCTGGAACACCGATTCCGAAACGACCAGCGGTTCGATCGAGAACAGGTAACGCAGGTTGGTGATGTACTTCTGAACTTCGTCGAACTTCATCGCGTACACGGTGATGTAGGGGTTGTCCTGGCCGTCGACGACTTTCTGCTGCAGACCGGTGAAGGTTTCCGACCACGCCATCGGGGTCGGGTTGACGCCCCATGCCTTGTAGGTCGAAATCATGATTTCGTTCGGGGGAACGCGGATCACGAGACCCTGAAGGTCGGCCACCGATTCAACCGGACGGGAAGAGTTGGTCAGAACGCGGAAGCCGGAATAGGCCCAACCGATGATCCGTACACCGGCGTCGCGGATGGTGTTTTCCACCAGCTCTTGGCCGATCGGACCCTGGGTCACGGTGATGGCATCTTCAAGGCTCAGGATCACGTAGGGCAGGGTCAGGGTGCCCACGGTCGGCGAGAACGGGGTGATGTTGTTGATGGCCAGGATCGAGAAGTCCAGCGTTCCGATTGCCAGATCGTTCACAGTTGCCTGCTCGTCGCCCAACTGGCCGTTCAGAAACAGGGATGCGGTGTGATCCGTGTTTTTCTCGAGCTCGGCGATGAACGCCTTGCCCAGGGCTTCCTGCGTGCCACCGGCACCGTCGCCAACGGCGATCTTGAAGTTGTCGGCTTGGGCTGCACCCATGCTGAGAAGAAGGGAAGTCGCGGCTGCTGTCGTGACGGCATTGAACCGTGAAAAGATCGTCATGAGTTCCTCCAAGTGTTGGTTGCGCATCAGCGCTTTGCCTGCGGAAAAATCTTGTTGTTCACCCCAAGCTGAACCGTGATAGCGGAATTTTCCCGCGATCGGTTAGGGCCAGAAATATTATTGACTTAGACCAGATGGTCTCACAGGGTGACGTATGCCCAAACCTCGCATCGCTGCCGACGCGTTTTTTATTGATCGCGACTCAAATCGGTCCTTGCAGGCCCAGATTCGAGAACGCGTTGTTGCGTCAATCCTGTCGTCACAGGCCATGCCCGGCGCTCTGATGCCATCGTCCAGAAAACTGGCCGAGTATCTGGGCGTGGCCCGCATGACCGTGACTTTGGCCTATCAGGAATTGGTCGATCAGGGCTTTCTGGAAACACGCAGCCGGAGTGGATACATCGTCGCCGACACCGGTGCGCTGCCGCGCGTGCAGTCGGAAGGTAGAATAGAAAACATTGAAAACAATGGTATTTGGAGGAACGTCCTCTCAGAACAGCTTGTGAGGCGCCGTCGCATTGTCAAACCGCGAGACTGGAGTCTTCTGCCCTATCCGTTTGTATTCGGAGAGATGGATTCCAGCATCTTCAAGTATACAGCGTGGCGGGAATGTGTGCGTCAGGCCCTGGGAAGACGCGACTTTGACCTGATGGCCCGCAACGATGCCACGGACGATCCGCTGCTGGTCAACTACATCCGAGCCCGGATGTTGCCGCGCCGTGGAATAACGGCAAAGCCAAGCGAAATCCTGATCACTGTTGGCGCACAAAACGCGATCTGGCTGGCGATCGAGCTTCTGACCCGCGGCCCCTTGAAGGCGGTTTGCGAGAACCCGGGGTATCCCGACACGTTGCAGGCCCTCAGGTGGTGCGGTGCCGACGTCACAACAGTGGATGTCGATGAGCACGGGCTGCCGCCCGACGGTATTCCCGACGGGACCCAGGCCGTTTTCGTGACCCCCAGCCACCATGCGCCCACCGGGGCCACGATGTCGCGGTCGCGCCGCGCGCATCTTCTTGAACAGGCCCGATCCCGGGATTTCATCGTTGTTGAAGACGACTACGAATTCGAAATGAGCTTCATTGAACCGCCCAGCCCAGCCCTGAAGGCCATCGATCGCGACCAGCGCGTGCTTTATGCGGGCAGTTTTTCCAAGGCGCTGTTTCCAAGCCTCAGGTTGGGATACCTCGTCGGTCCCGAACCGGTGATCGCCGAAGCCCGGGAACTGCGTTCGATGATGCTTCGTCATCCGCCGGGGCACCTGCAACGGACGGCAGCGTACTTCCTGGCCCAGGGCCACTATGATTTGCTGATCCGCGACATGAGAAGAGAGTTTTCCAAGCGCCGTGAAGCGGTTGTCCATGCGATTGGCAAGACGCAGCTTGAAATCGCCGGGGCCGCGCGGTTCGGGGGGACAAGTCTTTGGCTTAAAACCCCGGATGGCATGGATACCGAAGACATTGCGAAAGAGCTCATCCGCGACGGCGTTGTCATCGAACCCGGCGCGCCGTTCTTCAGTGGGGATGACCAGCCAACAGAGTACTTCAGGCTCGGCTACTCTTCGATACCGCTCGACAGGATCCCCGAGGGCATTCGGCTGATATCCGAGAAAGCCAGGGTTGCCGAAGGGCCGTGATTTCAGGTGGTTCCGATGGCGTAAACATGCCGGATGGCCAAGTAATAAATGGGGTGTCGCAGCCTCAGGCTGGAAAGCAGATGTCCGGTCCAGCCACCGCGTTCCGGGTCTGGCCCTGCCGGCCATGTGGCGCATCCATCTACGGCGTCACCAGGCCCTTTGGACAAACCAGCTGGTATCGGCCTATTTTTCTTCGGACCAGCCCGCGGCACGCAACTGGGTCAGAACCTGCGCTGCATGTTCCGGATACTGATAGAACCGCTTCACAGCGCGTTCGGGCCGGAAGTCAGGCCAGCTTGCCCCCAGTTCTTCCAACAGGGCCATGGCGGCGCTGGTGTTGCCAAGCGCCTGATTGGCTGCGGCCTTGTACATCAGGGTCAGTTCACTGACCGGGCCGCCCTGTTGGATCGCGGTGTTGATGGATGCGATGGCGGTTTCGTGGTTTCCAAGGTGGAAGTTCGCGACCGCGTAAATGTTCAGATGGGCAGGGTGGCGCCCCTTGTTGTTCCTTGGGCGGCTGGGGTCGGAGGCCTCGGCGGACTCCGCGAAATTTCCGGTCATTCCCAGGATGACCCCGTGAAAATCCAGTGTCTTGCCATCTTCGCCATTCAGCGAGGCCGCAAGCCGGCTCAGATCGACAGCGCGGGGATAATCGCCCTTTACAAAGGCAACCCAGGCCGCGGCCGACTGGGACCAGCCGTTGCGCGGGTTCAGGTCGATGGCCGTGTCGGCCAGTGACTCGGCCTCGGTCAACAACGCGTCGCGCATCTCTGCGTCGGGGGCGAGCAGGGCAAGCGTTCCAAGGCTGTGCGCGGCCCCGGCATAGCCTTCCGAGGACGTCGGGTCGATCTGCATGGCATCGCGATACATGGCCGTGGCAAGCTTCTGATGGGTGACATCCGCGATCGGGAACAGCAGCCCGCTGGCCTGTTCGGCCAGGTTTGCCGCCTGAAGCGCCGCCGTGGACTTCTGCGCAAGGGCGGTGCGTTCCAACTGGTTGCGGGCCACGTGATCCTTTGGCCCGACCACGGGCGGCGCGGTCTGCCCCCGCAAAACAAGCGTCGCGGCCAGAACCACCAAAGCCAGTGCCAGGACGGCAACGACCAGCCGGGGCAGATCGCCAAGCGGTCGATGCGCCGCAACCGGGGCCACGGGATTGGAAGCGGGATCCTGCGCCACCGGTTCGACAGACTGGAAGCGCGGTGCATAGCCTCCGCTGTCGATGTAGACCCGTGTGGGATCCCCGGCACCTTCGTCTTCGTAGTATTCGGACAGCCTGCGCCGCAACCGGCCCGCATCGACCCGCACGATGCTGTCGCTGCCGTCGTCCGGTGCCCGTCCATAGACATCCTGGGCAATGGTCTTGCCGGCAATGAGATGGGCCCGACCCGCAAGGCTCTCTTCGGTCACATAGCTCAGGAACGCCCGCAACCGATCGGCATTGGCAAATGCCGAACTGGCCAGAACGCGATCGAGTTCCATCCGGATGGCACGCTCGGGCAGCGCACTGGCCGCGGCCCGGTTCTTTCTGCTGTCGGCCATGAAACTGGAAAGCCTTTGGAATGAGTGCGTTACGAGATGTTAAACCGCCGGTTTAATCCCGGTTATACGGTATAATCCTTGTTCCGGAAATCAAGGATGCCACAACCTGCCACGATGAGCGTGGAAAGAGAACCGGACAATCCCGCGGCACCCACCGCAGAACAGTTCTTCCCGGAATGGCGGGAGGACATCCGGCGTCTGCGCGCAAACCGTCCGATCTTCGATGAGATATGTCGCGACCTTGAACTGGTGGCAGGGATGCTTCGGGACAAGGACCCCGATGACCCAGCGGCGACCGAGTGTCTTGAAGGTCTGAAAGACGAAATCCGTCGCGCCCTGATGCGCGACCCCGGTGGTGCATGAAGACGTCAGAACAATGGCACCGCTGACTTCAACAGGAGAGAAATGATGACAACGGATAGAAGAAAGCCGAGTGGCGGCACGTTCGCTGCGGCAGCCATGATGGCGGGCGGGCTGTTGTCGGCCCCCGCGTGGGCGCAAAGCTCGCAAGGAGCCGGCGAGATCATCCATGATGCCGAGTTCTACGTTCTGCACGCGCAGAATGGCGAGCGTTGGGTCACCGAGGATGCCGACATTCAGGCCAAGCTTGCCGAACTGGAAGAAAAATTCGGCACCCCGCCCAACCTGATCCACATCATGTGGGATGACACGGCGTACGGCGATCTGGGCATCCCGGCCATCCAGGCCGTGCGTGGGCTTGAGACGCCCAACATCAATGCGCTGGCCGAAGACGGCATGATGTTCACGCGCATGTACACCGAGGTTGGCTGTACGCCAAGCCGCGCCGCGGCTGTCACCGGGCGCTTGGCGGTTCGCAGCGGCATGTACAATATCGGCATGCTGCAGGAGAGCCACGGGCTGGCCGACGAAGAGGTCACCATGGCCGAGGTCCTGTCCGAGGCCGGGTACGCGACCGCCTTCTATGGCAAGTGGCACCTTGGCGATATCGAACAAAGCTATCCACATAACCAGGGTTTCGACGAGGCGCTGTTCACCGGCTACAATCAGATCCTGTCGCTGAACTCGCGCGAGGCCGAGCAGGGCAACGCGTCCATCGGCCTGTTCGAGGACATGCTGATCGAAGACATCTACAAGCTTGACGACACATTCATCACCAAGGATTGGGTGATGGTCGCCGAAGGCACCAAGGGCGGCGAAACCCTGCAATGGCGCGACAACAGCTATGAGAGCTACGAGATGATCGATGCCGAGGGCATGGATCGGATGTTTGCCTTCATGGAGCGCAACGTCGAAGCAGGTCAGCCTTTCTATGTCGCCAACTGGCCGATGATGGCCAGCTTCCTGCCGACGCGCCCGAAATGCACACGCGCCCGCGCGCTGCTGCAAAACGGGCTGCAATGCACCGTTGATCCGATGATCGCCGAGATCCGCGCCAAGCTTGAAGACCTGGGCATCGCGGAAAACACGCTGATCGTCGCCATGGCCGACAATGGACCGATGTCGCACAACCCACCTCCGGGCACCGGATTTGCTGAAACCATCTTTCGCGGTGGCAAGGGTGATTTCCTTGAAGGCGGCGTGCGGGTTCCGGCCTTTGCCGTCTGGCCGGGCATGATCGAGGCCGGCTCTCTGCCCGGCGACATGATCCACATCACCGACATCTTCACCACCTTTGCCAGTGTGGCGGGCGCGCTCGACAATGTGCCCATGGATCGGGTGATCGACGGGCTGGACCAGACCGCGCTGCTGCTGAATGGCGACAGTCACGGGCGGCGGGATTATACCTTCACCTATGCGGGCCCGCAGCTGGGTGCGATCGTGAAGGGCGACTACAAGCGCCACTTCATATCGCCCGACCCGGTCGGTGACGCCAGCGGCATTCCGGCAGCGTTCTACTTCCTGCCGTCCGACCCGCGCGAGGTGCAGCCCATGCTGACCAACCTGATCCACCTGAAGCGTCCGTTCAACCGGATGCGTCTGCGCCACGATCTGTGGAAGCAGCGTTACCCCGACCGTCCCGAGGTGCACGGCATCCCGTGGACCGGAATCGCGAATGCATCCGAGGCGCTGACCCAGGAACAGAACCCGCAACTGGTTCTGAAGGATCTGCCGTTCGATCCGTTGGAATACATCGAGCATCTGGATCAGTTGCCGTTTGACCCGGCGATGGATCCGAACATCGGCGAGTAAACCGCTCAGATCCCGGCCTCTGTAATTGGGGGCCGGGGTTCATTGTGGTCCGGCCCGGGCAGCCGCCCTCAAGGCCGGACCGCTTTTCCTTGGAGATGCCCCAAATGCCGTTCCCAACGTCCGCACGCCTTGTCTGCACCCTAGGCTTTCTGTCCTGCATTGCCACCGGCGTTCATGCCCAGTCCGAGGAAGAACTTGCCAAGCAACTGGCCAATCCGATTGCCTCGCTGGTCTCGGTTCCGGTCGAGGGGATCTATGACCAGGGTCTCGGGGCGGACGGCAAGGGCTCGCAAACCGCCCTTGTGGTCAAGCCTGTCATTCCGTTCAGCATCTCTGAAAACTGGAACGTCATTTCACGAACGATCATCCCGTTCGTCTGGCAAAGCGACATCACGCCCGGACCGTCCCGTGATGGCCTTGCAGATGTGGTGCAGAGCTTCTTCTTTTCGCCCAAGCAGCCCACGGCTGGCGGCCTGACCTGGGGCGTCGGACCGGTCTTCCAGATCCCCTTCGATGTGGTCGCGACCGCAGACAACCGCCCAGGCCGCAACGAATGGGGCGCCGGCCTGACGGGTGTGGCCCTGAAGCAATCCGGGCCGTGGACCTATGGCATTCTGGCCAATCATATCTGGAACGTCGACGCGTCGGACCCCACGCAGAGCGACACCTTTCTTCAGCCCTTCGTGAGCTACACCACGCAGGATGCCTGGACCTTCGCGCTGAACACGGAAAGCACCTATGACTGGGTCAACGCGCAGTGGACCACGCCGGTCAATCTCAAGACCAGCAAACTGGTGTCCTTCGGCCGTCAGCGGGTCAGCCTGTCCGCCACGGCGCGTCATTGGGCCATTTCGCCGACAGGCGGGCCAGAGGGGTGGGGCGTGACGCTTGGGGCGACATTCCTGTTTCCAAAGTAGGGCGCCTGCCCACGGCTTGGGTTGAACGCAGATACAGGTTTTCCGATCTCGCCGGGAAGCCGCCGATTTGCGGTGATTGGCAGGCAACCGCCTGGTCCAACGCGCATGGATTTCACCCAAGAGCGACGCACATTGGGCGCAGGCCTGACCCGAATCCCGATCCCGGACATTTCCTGCGCACGGGGGCAAGGAGTTTTCCTTGTCCATGATGCCCCACAACGACAACGGCGTTTTCATTCCTGTAAACTAGAGGGTCCCAATGGCTGGGCTCTCAGGAGGAAAAAATGCAAACTGCCAAGCGAATGACGGCTTTGATCGTGGCTTTTCTGGTGACGGGGGCCGCGGTCGCTCAGGAACATGACGAAAGCTATCATGCCGATTTCATCTTCGGTGCGCCGCTTCAGCCGACCGAAGCCTGGATCATCACTCGGGGTGGTCGGCTTTACGACAATTGGTACGTCACGCAGGGGCTGGACGAACCCGACAGCACTCATCCCGATTGGCCGGCGTCCAACAGTCGTACGGGCGCGACCACCTGGCGCTGCAAATCGTGCCACGGGTGGGACTATCGCGGTGCAGACGGCAAATACAAAAGCGGTTCCTACCAGACCGGCATCATCGGTGTCTTTGGCTATTCCGGTGACGCATCTGCCCTGGAAGCGGTCTTGCGGGACCACGGCTATACCGAGGACATGATCCCATCCGCGCAGTCCGCCTATATCGCAACTTTTCTTGCCAGGGGTTTGGACGACATGAACGCGGTCATCGATCTGGAAAGCGGGGAAGTGTCGGGTGACACGGCGCATGGCGCAGCCATTTTCCAGACGCAATGCGCGGCCTGCCATGGCTTCGACGGACGTGCGCTGAACTGGGGCGATAGCGACGACCCCGGTTATATCGGCACCGAGGCCAACGCGAACCCGTGGGAGGTCCTGCACAAGATCCGTAACGGTCATCCGGGTGTCGAAATGATCTCGTTGGGGGCGTTCGACTTGCAGCACGCGGTCGATGTTCTGGCCTACACCCGGACCTTGCCGGTGAAATAGACCGCATCTGGCGATAGCTTTACGGGGGCATCGGTTGGGGGTGTTCCTGCCGTCGCTGCCCGCATCGAAGCCAGAGGGTTGGATTGTGACGGGCGGTTGTCATCAACCGCCCGAACGGCACAGTTCCTTGGACACGGACCGCGCCAGAGCGGGGCGTCTGCATTGGCTAGCAGGACTCGCGTTCAATCATTTCAAATCCCAGGTCCGTCACCGGCTGGACCAGATCGTTGTTGTCCAGCCGGGCCAGCAATTGCTCGGCGGCGCGGTTGCCAAGGGCATCGCGGTCGACCCGCACCGTTGTGAGCGCGGGATGCACATCGGCCGCGTAGTCCTGATCTCCGAACCCGATCACGGCAATGTCGTCGGGAATGCGGATCCCGCGGACCTGCGCTTCGACAAGGATTCCGTGGGCAAGCAGGTCGGAACTGCAGAAGATGACTCCGCGCGCAAACCCCTGTGCATCCAGCAAGTGCCGAAGGGCCTTGCGGCCTTCGCCAATGCGCGCGGCACCATCTATATCGGCACGGGCCACGCGCTGACCGCCAAGCGCCTCGAACTGGGTGGCAAAGGCCGACCTGCGCCGGTGGGCGCGTTCGTCGGCGGCGGTCACGGTGGCGGCCTGCGTGTATCCCTTCTTGCGGGCGAATTCGGCAACGGCGCGGCCCGCATCCGTATGGCTGAACCCGACGCACAGATCGATGGGAGAGCTGGTCAGATCCCAGACCTCGACCACCGGGATGCCGGCCCCCAGAAGCAGGCGCCGGGCCTGCGCGCTGTGATGTATCCCCGTCAGCAGCATGGCATCTGGCCGCCGTGACAGATGTGCGGCGACAAGGGCCTCTTCCTCGGCCGGTGCGAACCCGGTTTCCGACAGCAGGATCTGGTAGCCGGCCCCGCGCATGTGTTCGCTGAAGCTGCGCACGAAGGTTGAATAGACCACATTGGTAATCGACGGGATCAGCGCGGTGACAAGACGGGACTTGTTGGACGCCAGTGCGCCGGCGATGGCGTTGGGCACGAAGCCCGTGACCTCGATCGCCTCGCGAATGCGGCGCAGGGTGTCGGGCGAAACCTTCGACGGATCCGACAGGGCGCGGGACACGGTGACCTGGCTGACCCCGGCCATGCGCCCGACCGCGGCCATGGTGACGCGCTTGTTGGCGTTGCGTGTGTCCCGATCCTGTCCCATGCGCGCAATATTCCGTCCTTTCTGCGTCAGGGCAACGGGGTCAGCCCGTTGCCGCGATCTTCGCCTGACGCCGTGACAGATAGATCGACGCGGTCAGCGATCCGATGATCAGCACCCACAGAAGCATCGCGATCCAGCTTTTGGTGAAGAAGATCGACAGGGTGCCGAAGCTTTCAAGGCTCTTGACGAAATAGATCTCGGCCGACGGACCAAGGATGAAGCCGATGATGAAGGGTGCGATTTCCAGCCTCAGCTTGACCGCGAGCCACCCGAAGAGCCCGAAGATGAGCAGGGTCCAGACATCGAACATGATTCCATAGTTGATCGTATAGGCGCCGATGACGCACATCATCAGGATGATCGGAAACAGCACGTGTTTTGGAATGGTCACCACCAGTGCGAAATAGCGGATCGCGAAATACATCATGGCGAACATGGCGATATTGGCGACCAGCATCGCGAAGATCATTGCGTTCCAGGTGTCGGGGTTGTTGCCGATGAACAGCGGGCCGACCTGAATGCCCTGCAGCGTGAAGGCTCCGATCAGCAGGGCCGTGGTGCTGTCGCCCGGAATGCCCAGCGACAGAAGCGGTACCAGCGCCCCGCCGGTCAGCCCGTTGTTGCCGGATTCCGACGCCATCAGGCCCGTGGGCTCTCCCTTGCCGAAGTTCGCGGATTTCTTCGAGAAGGTCTTGGCCTGCGAATAGGCCAGGATCGAGGCCGCCGAACCGCCCACGCCGGGCAGGATGCCCACGAAGGTGCCGATGCCAGAGGAGCGCAACAGGTTGACCGTCTGTCCCTTGAAGACCGAGAACGAGAAGGACGAGCCCTTGCCGATCTTCACGTCCCCGCGGCTTTGTCCCTTGGGCACGCCCAGTTCCGCCTGATCCAGGATCGCGGCCAGCCCGAAGACGCCGATCAGCACCGGCAGCAGGGAAAACCCGCTGTCCAGCCAGTACTCCGTGCCCGGTGGCACCAGCCGAAGCTTGCCGTTGCCGCCGTCGGAAATGTCATAGACGCCGATCAGCGAGATGAAGATGCCCAGAAACCCCGAGAAGATGCCCATCAGCAGATCGGTCGACAGCGCCGCCATGACGGTCAGCGCAAAGAGGATGATCAGGAACTTTTCGACGTAGGAAAACTCGATGGCGAATTCCGCAAGCGAGGGGGCGGCCAGGTACAGCGCCAGCAGGCTGACGATGCCGCCAACGAAAGAGGCGCAGATGCCGATGCGCAGGGCCTTCTCGCCCTCGCCCTTCTGCGCCATCGGGTAGCCGTCGAAGGTTGTGGTGATGGAGGAGGGGGTGCCGGGAATGCCCAGCAGGATCGCCGGTACCAGCCCGCCCGAGATGCCGCCAACATAAAGACCCAGCAGCAGCGCCAATCCATTCTCCAACCCCAGCGAATAGGTCAACGGAAGGCACACGGCGACGGCCATGGTGGCCGTCATGCCGGGGATCGCTCCGAAGATGATGCCGACGAAGGTGCCGCCAACAACAAGGAACAGAAACAGCGGCGAAATGATCGAAAGGAATTCCATGGCGCGGGCCTCAGGGTAGGGTGAGGAAAAAGATCTCGGTGAACAGCCACCAGACGAAAGACGGGCCGATCACGGCGATCACCAGCATGACCAGCACCTGCCGCAAGGGGCGCTCATGCATGAACAACAGTCCCGTCGCCAGCACATAGGGGATCGAGCAGATCAGAAACCCAAGCCCCGTGTTCGGCCAGAAGTTGCCCACCGGCACCATGAGCGAGAAGTAGAGCACGGTCAGCACGAGCGTTCCGAAGAACCGCAACTTGTCCATGTCCGCAAACGTCTGGCGCCAATTGGGCCCCGAGGCCGCGATCCGGTCGCGCCGGGTGATCAGGATGGCAATGCCAAGAAGCGCCAGAATGCTGCCGATCAGGATCGGAAAGACTAGATGCGAGCGTTCAAAGTCGATGGTGACCTGACCCAGGTTGCCCATGCATGCCTCCCTTCAAGGAACCAGAACGGCCCGGGCACAGGGTGCGCCCGGGCCGGATGTGTGGGATCAGGAACCGCCGGAGATTTGTTCGATGACCTTGGCGTAGGTCTCCCGCTTGTCCGTCAGGTGCTGACGTGCTTCATCCGCAGGCAGGAAGTTGGGGATGAAGAACGATGCCTTCTGACGATCCTGGATCGCGCCCTTGTCGTAGATGGCAGTCAGCGCGGCATCGACCTGATCGATGATCGCCGGATCCATGTCCTTGTTGTACAGGAAGAAGAATTCCTTATCGAAGGTGAAATCCTGCGTGCCGTCCAGCGTCACGCTGGTCGCGGGCGAGGCGTATTGCAGCATCTGGTCACGGGTGGTGTTGCCCATGCCGGCGGCGGGGGCCTGCTCAAGGGTCGCCGGGCGCGCGGTGATCCAGACAAAGCGCATGCACTTCTGGTCATCGGCAGGCAGTTGGGTGAACTGCTCGTTGGCCTGGATCGAGCCGTTGATGACATCGGCCAGATCATCCCACATCGCCTGGTTCTTGTCGGATTGCGATCCGGTGTTGACGGCCACGATGTTTTCCTCGGATCCCGGTGCGCGCACCGAAGCGGCGTTCTTCATGGCCGAGAAGCCGATTTCAGACACGCCGCCGGGCTGGATGGCCACGCGCACGCGGTCGCCATTGGCGGCGGCGGTCAGGATGTCGTCCATCGACTGATAGGGGCTGTCGCAGCCCACCAGATAGGCGTTGCCCGGGTTGATCGCGACGGTCTGGCCCACGGTGTAGCCTTCGAACGGGTCGGCATAGCCGGTCACCCCGTAGAGGTTCCCCAGATAGGACTGGTCGTGAAAGATCATCAGCGTGTTGCCGCGGCTGTCCCGACCCAGTGCCTTGAAAGCCTCGGTGGCGCCGACCGCGTCAACCTTGATGTTGATGCCAAGCTGTTCGGCCAGGGCTTCGGCCACGATGGCCGAGTTCTGGTAGGTGTCGCCGCCCGTCGAGGTGGAGCCGATCACGAGGCGCACGTTGCGGGGCAGTTCCTGCGCGGCCGAGGCCACCGGCTGGATGAGGAGCGCCGCGCTGCTGGCGGCTGCAAGAAGGGTTCTGCGGGTCAGTTTCATGAGGTCCTCCCGTTTGGCCGCACGCGGCCACTGGATTACAATCTGTTGCGCCTCCTCCAGCGCAAAGCGCGACTCGCCAGTTGCGATGAAAGCGCATACATGGCCTTAGATCATCGCCAGCGCTGCGTTGTCAAGCTGCACGGCGCGCACCTTCTGGCCATTGCGGGTGAAGCGGTCTGCGTTGACATCAATTTATGTAAGCGCATACAAAAGGGGAATATCCTCGGGAGAGACACATGACGGATTCGCGGAAGAAGACGCCAGAGACCCTGCGCAGCGCGCGCTGGTTCGGGCCCGACGACCTGCGCAGCTTCGGACACAGATCGCGGATGATGCAGCTCGGCTATGCGGAAGAAGAGTTTCGCGGCAAGCCGATCATCGGCATCCTGAACACCTGGTCGGAAATCAACTCGTGCCACGGCCATTTCCCCGAGCGTGCCAGGGAAGTGAAACGCGGCGTCCTTCAGGCGGGCGGTTTCCCGATCGAGATGCCGGTCCTGTCGGTGGACGAGCAGTTCACCAAGCCGACCTCGATGCTGTATCGCAACATGCTGGCGATGGAGACCGAAGAGGTCATCCGCTCGCATCCCTTCGACGCGGTGGTTCTGATGGGTGGCTGCGACAAGACCACGCCCGCGCTGATCATGGGCGCGCTGTCGGCCGGGGTTCCCTTCCTCTTTCTGCCCGCCGGCCCGATGCTGCGCGGCAATTACGCGGGCAAGATCCTTGGTTCTGGCTCGGATGCCTGGAAATACTGGGACGAACGCCGGGCCGGCAACATCTCGGACGAGGAATGGCGCGGCGTGCAGGGCGGCATCGCGCGCTCTCACGGTGTGTGCATGACCATGGGTACGGCCTCGACCATGACCGCCATCGCGGATTCGCTGGGCCTGACAATGGCCGGGGCCTCGTCCATTCCTGCCGTCGATGCCAACCACAGCCGCATGGCATCAAGCTGCGGCCGCCGGATCGTTGACATGGTGTGGGAGGATATGACCCCCGACCAGATCGTGACACCGGCCGCGGTGCGCAACGCCGCCATCGTGGCCATGGCCACGGGCTGTTCGACAAACGCCGTCGTGCATCTGGTTGCCATGGCACGGCGGGCCGGGGTTGATCTGACGCTGGATGAACTGGATGCGCTGGGGCGCGAGACCCCGTTGCTGGCCAATATTCGGCCGTCGGGCAAGGACTACCTGATGGAGGATTTCTTCTATGCGGGGGGTCTTCTGGCGATGATGAAGCAGATCGGCGACCGGCTGGACACCACCTGCATGACCGTCAACGGCAAGACCGTGGGCGAGAACATCGCCACCGCCCAGGTCTACAACGACGACGTGATCCGCCCGCTGTCGAACCCGGTCTACCACGAAGGCTCTCTGGCGGTGCTGCGCGGCAATCTCTGCCCGGATGGGGCGGTCATCAAGCCCGCGGCCTGTGATCCGAAATACCATGTGCATGAAGGCCCGGCACTGGTCTTCGACAGCTATCCCGAAATGAAACAGGCGGTGGATGACGAGGATCTCGATATCACCCCCGACACGGTGATGGTGTTGCGCAATGCCGGACCGCAGGGCGGGCCGGGTTTTCCCGAATGGGGCATGCTTCCCATTCCCAAGGCGCTGATCAAGCAGGGCCATCGCGACATGCTGCGGATTTCGGATGCCCGGATGTCGGGCACCTCCTATGGCGCCTGCGTGCTGCATGTGGCCCCCGAAAGCTTCGTGGGCGGGCCGCTTGCCTTGCTCAGGACCGGCGATACGGTGCGGCTGGACCTGCCGAACCGGTCGCTGGACATGCTGGTGCCCGAGGCCGAGCTTGAGGCCCGCCGCAACGCCTGGACCCCACCAGAGCCGCGCTTTCAGCGGGGCTGGGGCTGGATGTTCACCAAGCACGTGGGGCAGGCCGATACGGGCTGCGATTTCGACTACCTGCAACGTCAACACGGCCCCGCCGCCGGTGAACCGGATATCTTCTGATGAACCATGATCTCGACGCAGCACTTGCCGGCATCTCCGGCATTCTGGTCACGCCCTATGATGCCGAGGGGGAGATCGCGCCGGGGAAACTGGCGCCGATCCTTGACCGCGCCTTGGCGGCGGGCGTGCACATGCCCGTGGTGAACGGCAATACCGGCGAGTTCTACGCCCTGACCACCGACGAAGCCTGCACCATGGTGCAGGAGGTTTCGGCCATGGTTGCAGGCCGTGCGCCGGTGCTGGCCGGGGTCGGGCGCGGCATCCGTGATGCCTGCCGTCTTGCCGAAGCCTCTGCCGCCGCCGGGGCCAGCGCGTTGATGATCCATCAGCCGCCCGATCCCTTCGTCAGCCCGCGCGGCACCGTCGACTATGTCAGGGCAGTCTCGAAAGCCTCGGGCGGTCTGCCGATCATGCTGTACCTGCGCAACGATGCCATCGGCACCGATGGCATCAAGGCGCTGTGCGATATCGACGGGGTCAAGGGCGTGAAATGGGCGACGCCCAACCCGTTGAAGCTGGCCGCTGCCATCGCCGCCTGTGATCCCGGCATCACCTGGGTCGGCGGGCTGGCTGAGGTCTGGGCGCCGCCGCTTTATGCCGTCGGCGCGCGCGGGTTCACCAGCGGGTTGATCAACGTCTGGCCGGAACGCTCGGTCGCGATCCATGCGGCATTGGCCACGGGCGACTATCCGCAGGCCAACCGCCTGATCGAAGACATGCGTGCGTTCGAGGATATCCGGGCCGAGGAGTTGAACGGCACCAATGTGACCGGGGTCAAGGCGGCGCTGCTGGCCCAGGGCCTCGACTGCGGCCCGACCCGCCCGCCATCGGCCTGGCCCCTGACCCCGGCGCAACAAGGCAAGCTTGATACGTTCATGGCGGCAAACGGGCTGGTTTGACGGAACAGGGACGGCCGATGTTCCATATCGGTGTGAAACCACACAGAATCTGGCAGGGTGGCTGGCATCCCTTGGGCAACGGCACCGGAGAAAATCATGAACCTAACCGAACGCACGGAAATCACCCGCCAGATCGCGGTCGAAGCCGGGCAATTGGCCCGGGACTACTTCCGGCAGATCGACACCCTGAAGATCGAGAAGAAAGGCCACCAGGATTTCGTGAGCGCGGCCGACCGCGAGGTCGAGGTTCTGGTGCGTCGCCGTCTGGCCGAGCATTTTCCCGAGGACGCCATCGTGGGCGAGGAACATGCGCCGACCGAAGGGTCCTCGGGCTTCACCTGGGTGATCGATCCCATCGACGGCACCACGAATTTCGTCAACGCCATTCCAGCCTGGGTGGTGGTGATCGCCGGGGTCAAGAACGGCCAGACCTGTATTGGGGTCATCCACGATCCCTGTCACGACGAAACATTCGTGGCCGTGCGCGGCGAGGGCGCGCGTTTGAACGGGCATCCGATCTCGGTTCCGCGCGACCTGACCCTGCGCGACGGCAGCGTCGCTGTCGGCCATTCCAACCGCATCGCTTCAGAGGCAACCGCCCGGCTTGTGGCCGCGATCCTGAATGCCGGGGGCCTGTTCCACCGCAATGCCTCGGGGGCGCTGTCGCTGGCCTATGTCGCCGCCGGTCGGTTGCTGGGATATTCCGAAGCGCATATGAACGCCTGGGACTGTCTTGCCGGTCAATTGCTGGTCGCCGAAGCTGGCGGCAAGGTCGAGGCTCAGGACGCCGACCAGATGATTGCAAATGGCGGGCGCGTCATTGTCGGTGCACCGCGCGTGTTCGACGACCTTGTGCGCCTGTACGAAGCCGCGTTGGTGCCTAGCCCTTCGGAATAAGGACCGGGCCGGTGGGCTGGAAGCTCACCTTGACGTCCGATCCGACCTCAAGCGGGGCATCGACGTTTTCCTGTACCGCGAACATTGTGCCGAAGCTGGCTTCAAGGGTGTACTCCATGCGGATGCCCACATAGGTCGACTTGATGATCCGGGCGTCAAAGCCTTCGTCCCGACCAATCACCAGGCGCGACGGCCGCACCGCAAGGGTCGCTGGACCGACGGGCATCCCGCGCGAGGGCAGGGAGAACCGGTAGCCATCCACCGCGATCTCGGCGCGCTCTCCGTGAAGGGCGGTGATCTCGCACGGCAGCAGGTTCGCCTCGCCGATGAAATCCGCAACGAAGCTGTCGACCGGCGCGTCGTACAACTGGCGCGGTGTGCCGATCTGCGCGATGGAGGCGTTGCGCATCACCACGATCTCGTCGGACACCGCCAGCGCCTCTTCCTGATCATGGGTGACATAGACAACGGTCAGACCCAGATCCTGCTGGATCGCGCGGATGTCCTCGCGCACCTGGCGACGCAGCTTGGCATCGAGGTTCGACAGCGGCTCGTCGAACAGCAGGACCTGCGGTTCCAGAACCAGCGCGCGGGCCACGGCCACCCGCTGTTGCTGACCGCCCGACAACTCGCTGGGCAGCCGGTCGTCGAACCCCTTCAGGCCGACCAGGTCCAGCCCGGCCAGCGCCCGTTGCCGGGTTTCGGCCTTGGCAAAGCCGGAAAAGGTCAGTCCGTAGGAGACGTTCTCAAGCACCGTCATATGCGGGAACAAGGCATAGGACTGGAACACCATCGAGACATCGCGATCCGTCGCGGGCAGTTTCGTCACGTCCTTGTCGCCGATCAGGATCTGGCCCGAGGTGGCCATTTCAAGCCCCGCGATCATCCGCAGGGTGGTGGTCTTGCCACAGCCCGACGGGCCGAGCAGGGTCACCAGTTTGCCCGCCTCGACCTCTAAATCGATGTTGTCGACCGCCACCACGTCGCGCCCGAAGACCTTCGAGACCCCGACGAAGGAGACCGGCGCCGCCTTGCTGCGGATCAACGTCTCTACCATGGTCTAACTCCCCGAGGTGAACTGGGTGCGCCGCCCGATCTGCGTGCGACCGACCAGCAGTTGCAGCAGGCCGATGGCGGCCAACATCACGAAAATCAGCGTTGTCGAATAGGCAATCGCAAGCCCGTAGTCGTTGTTTTCGACCCGCCCGATGATATAGCTCGTCGCCATGTCGTATTCCGCCGAGACCAGGAAAATAACGGCCGAGATCGCGGTCATGGCCCGCACGAAGCTGTAGACCAGCGCCGCCAGAATGGCAGGCTTGAGCAGCGGCAGGATCACCCGTCGGAAGGTCTGCCAACTGTTGGCCCCCAGCGTCAGCGAAGATTCATCCAGCGACTTGTCGAGCTGGGACATCGACGCGATGCCGGCGCGCACGCCCACGGGCATGTTGCGGAAGATGAAACTGACCACGAGGATGATCCCGGTGCCTGTGATCTCGATCGGCGGCACGTTGAACGCCAGGATATAGCTGACGCCGATGACCGTGCCGGGGATTGCGAAGCTCAACATGGTGCCGAATTCGAAGGCGTTCTTGCCCGCGAAGGTCTGGCGGGTCAGAAGGTAGGCGGTCACCAGCCCGACGATGGCGGTCAGTGGTGCGGCAGCGGCGGCAATATAGATCGTGGTCCAGAAACTGTCCCAGGCAGAGCCGATCCAGCGGATGCCGCCTTCTTCCAGCCGGACCGCGAAGGCGGTCACATAGTGCTTGAACGTCAGTGTGTCATTCACGCCCCAAAGCTCCACCAGACTGCCGTAGAAGATCATCACGTAGATCACCACGGTGAACCCGCCCCAAAGGGCCGCAATGCTCAGCACCGGGATCGACAGCCGTTTTGGCATCAACGGATGCACCCCGGCGTCGCCCTTGCCAGTGACGGTAGTGTAGGACTTCTTCCCAAGCCAGGCCCGCTGTGCATAAAAGGCCGACAAGGTGAAGGCCAGCAGCACCATGGCCAGGACCGCCGCGCGACCCTGGTCGTATTGCGCGCCGACGATGGCAAAGAAGATCTCGGTCGACAGCACGTTGAAATTGCCGCCCAGCACCAGCGGATTTCCGAAATCCGCCATGCTTTCGATGAACCCCAGAAGGAAGGCATTGGCCAACCCCGGCCGCATCAGCGGCAGCGATACGGTCACGAACACCTGCCACTTGTTCGCCCGCAGGGTCTGGGCGGCTTCCTCCATCGACGGCGAGACGCCTTCGACCACGCCGATCAGCACCAGGAAGGCTATTGGCGTGAAGGCCAGCACCTGTGCGATCAGAACGCCGGGCAGGCCATACAGCCAACGGCTTGGCTGGATGCCGAAGACATCGGCCACGAACACGGTGACCGATCCCGACAGCCCGAACAACAGGATCAGCGCCAGACCGATGACGAAGGGCGGGGTGATGATCGGCAGCACCGTCAACGCCCGCAACGCGCGCTTGTAGCGGAACCCCGAACGGGTCACCACCAGCGCAAAGACCAGCCCCAGCGCCGTCGTGATCACGCCGACCAGGATCGCAAGGATCAGTGAATTCCACGCCACACCGCAGCGCGCGCCCTGGAAACAGCCAAGCCCCCACAGACGGTTGCTGAAGAATTTCGACGCAAAGACAGCCATCGAATAGCTGCCCTCTTCGGTCACGAAGGCGGCCAGCAGCATCTTGGCGATGGGGAAGAAGACAAAGGTGGCGACCACCACGATCACGCCGCCGATGGCGCTGACCACGAAGACATCGCCGTTGATCGCGCCGCGCGCCGCAATGCCCTGGGTGAGCAGGAACAGAAAGGCCGAAGCCACCAGCAATGCGCCGTAGCCCATGCCGTATTGCCGGTCATCGAAGTCGCCAAACAGCGCCGTCAGCCAGTCGAAGGTAAACCCGCGAATGCCGATGCCGAACCCTTGCGCCACCAGATAGGAAAATCCCACGGCGCCGGACAGCATCAGCACGGTGGCATAGGCCGGTTCCGATTTGCGCAGCCGCAGGACCGCAAGCGGGGCAAGCAGGGGCAGGGCCAGCGGGGCCAGCCAGAGCTTCTCGCCCTGCGCCAGAAGGAACGCCGCCGGCGCGAAATCCTCGTCCAGCGGGTAGCCTTCCAGCAGCCAGGAAAACCCGAAGAATCCGTCTTCGACCCCGTACCAGGGCAGAAGGCAAAATCCCACCCAGCCTGCCAGGACCCAGAAGGTCAGGACAGGATGGGTGGTCTTGGTAGAAGCGGCGTCTCGCACCGGTTTACTGCGGCAGGACCGAGACCTCCTCGTCCCATTTCTGCAGCAGACGCTTGCGTTCGTCGGACGAGCCGTACTTCACGAAGTCATAGTCGATCAGATTGATTTTCGACATGTCCGGGGCCTTGTCTGACGCCTGAGCATTCACGTTCGACATGACCTGAAACGAGTTGACCTCAAGGGAGAGGTTCTGCGCCTCGGCGGTCAGCGCCCAGTCATAGAATTTCTGGGCTTCCTCCAGGTTGCGCGCGCCTTCGATGATCGACATCGACCCGATTTCATAACCGGTGCCCTCGCAAGGCGCCACCACGGTGACGGGGAACCCGGCGACCGCCTGTGCCACGGCGTCATGCATGAAGACGATGCCGATGGTGGTCTCGCCACGGCCAGCGGCCTTGATCGGCGCCGATCCCGACTTGGTGTACTGGTTGATGTTGGCGTGCAGGCCCTTCATGAACTCGAAGCCCTCGTCCTCGCCGAACAGCTGCACCATCGAGGCGAGCGTCGTATAGGCGGTGCCCGAGGAGTTCGGGTTCGCCATCTGCACATGGCCCTTGTATTCAGGCTTCAGCAAATCTTTCCAGCACGCGGGTTCCGGCAGGTTGTTGGCCGCCAGAAGATCGTTGTTGTAGCCATAGCCCAGGGCCCCGGAATAGATGCCGATCGTCCGGTTGCCAGCGCTTTCGGCCTGGGCGATCGCCCAGGGGTGAAGCTGGTCCCGCATCGGCGAGATGTACTCCTGCGAAAGTCCTGCTTCCGCCGCCTGAAGATGCGGATCCCCGGTGCCGCCCCACCAGATGTCCCCCTTGGGATTGCTGGCCTCGGCACGCAGCTGCGCGAAGGTTTCGCCAGACGACTTGCGGGTCATGTTGACGTCGATTCCGGTGGCATCTTCAAAGCCACGGGCCATCGCCTGGCACCACTCTTCCTCGGCACTGCAGTAGAGTGTCAGCTTGTCCGCATTGGCAGCACTTGCCGCAAATCCAAAGGCCGCCAGTGATGCACAGAGCATCAGGTTGGTTCTGGTCATGTCATTCCTCCCAAGAGCATTTTTCAGGTTTTACACCCGTATTGTGATGAAACTGTAGGCACGCACCATCGCGCTGGCAATGGCCTTGGGGCAGGGGCTTGGAAATGGCTGCACCCGCTTGCAAGGTGCTACCAAGCGGGCTGCGGGCCAGATGGATCATGGGGCGTCGGGATGTCGGCTGCGCTGGTGAAACGGCTGCGTGGCACTATCGTTCCGGTGTGCCCCTGGTGTGCTGACCACCGTGTTCGAACCGCCCTTGCCAACTGTGCCTGTTGCCAGCACGGTCGTCCCTGCGTGCGCTGGCGCGACCCCCGCGCCAGTTGCTCTCCCACCGGGTCGAGCATTTTATGCCCGTTTGCGCAGCGCGACCAACCGGAGGTACAGATTTGCCCAAACTGACCGTCCACGTTCCGCATGCATCCCTGCATATTCCCGAAGAGGCGTGGTCAGATTTCCTCGTTGAAAGAAGCGCGGTTGAGCGTGAGGCCCTGGCGTCGGCGGACCTGTTCACAGACCAGATGGCGCACGACGCCTGGCCGGACGCAAAGATCATTGAGGCGCCGGTCTCGCGGATCGTTGTCGACGTGGAACGCTACGATGACGATAGCCGCGAAGAGATGGCCACGGTCGGTCGCGGCGCCCTGTATACGCACGATCACCGCCAGAACCGCATTCGCAAGGATCTGTCCGCCCCCCGAAGGGCCGAGTTGTTGGCGCGCTACTACGCCCCCCATTGGGCGCGTCTGTCGGAGGCCGCCGCGGGTGCGACGCTGATTGACCTGCACACCTATCCCCTGGAGCCTTGGCTCATAGAGCGCCACTCAGACGGGCCAAGGCCCGAGATAGATATCGGGTTCACAGCGGATCTGACGCCCGCTGGCTGGGTCCGGTCCCTGACACGGCATTTCGCGGATGCAGGCTATGATGTCGGTCTGAATACGCCCTATGGCGGCGTGATCGATGCAACGGCCAAGGCGGCGGTGATGATCGAGATCCGGCGCGATGTTGTGGGGCGACCGGGCGCGGATCCAAAGTGGCAGCGTCTCATCCACGTTCTCAGAAACATGCCTCTGGTCCGGTAGATTGCCGAATGCTGGGCCACGGTGGCGATCTTGCGAGATGGTCTCAAAGCGCCGCCGGACTCCTGTCCGGCGGCGCTATTGACAGCCCGTGCTTCCGTCAGGCGGCGTCCTGGGCCGGAGGCTCCTTGGCGCCAGTCATGAAGGCGACCGCGTCGGACATGGTGTAGTCCTTGGGGTCGATGGTACAAAGCCGCTTGCCCAACCGGTGGATGTGGATGCGGTCGGCGACCTCGAACACATGCGGCATGTTGTGGCTGATCAGGATGATCGGGATCCCGCGGGCCCGGACATCCTGGATCAGTTCCAGCACCTTGCGGCTTTCCTTGACGCCCAGGGCCGCCGTCGGTTCGTCCATGATGATGAACTTGGTGGCGAAGGCCGCGGCGCGGGCGACGGCGACGCCCTGACGCTGGCCGCCCGACAGGGTTTCGACCGGCTGCTTGATGGATTGCACGGTCATCAGCCCCAGTTCGGTCAGCTTGTCACGCGCGAACTTCTCCATGGCGGGTTTGTCCAGCATCCGTAGATACTTGCCCATCCAGCCCTCCTTGCGGATTTCGCGCCCCGTGAACATGTTGTCGGCAATCGACAGGGCCGGGGACAGGGCGAGGTTCTGATAGACGATCTCGATCCCCATGTCCCGCGCCTCGATCGGCGAGGTGAACCGGACCGGTTTTCCCTCGATCAGGATCTCGCCCTGATCGGGGACGGTGGCACCGCAGATCGCCTTGACGATCGACGACTTGCCGGCGCCGTTGTCGCCGATCACCGCCAGAACCTCGCCGGCGCGCAGTTCGAAATCCGAGTGATCAATCGCGGTCACGTGGCCATAGCGCTTCACGATCCCGCGGGCCTGTACGACAGGGGTTGTTGTCTGCGTCATGCCGAAACCCTTCTGATCCATTGGTCGATTGCGACCGCGATGATGATAAGCCAGCCGATGGCAAAGACCTGCCACAGCACATCAACACCCGACAGGCGTAGGCCAGAGCGGAACACCCCGACGATCAGCGCGCCAAAAAGCGCCCCCATGATCGAGCCGCGCCCGCCAAACAGCGAGATGCCCCCGATCACGACGGCGGTGATCGAATCCAGGTTGCCTTCGTAGAAGGATTGCGGCGAGATCGACCCGACCCGGCCGATCGAGGCCCAGCCCGCCAGCGCACAGATGAAGCCCGACAGCCCATAGACCGACAGCAGCGTGCGGTCGGTGCGGATGCCCGACAGATCGGCGGCTTCCTTGTCGTCGCCGATGGCATAGACATGGCGGCCCCAGGCGGTCTTGTTCAGCATGTACCACAGCACGACGAAGACCACGATCATCAGGATCGAACTGAGCGTGATGCGCGCGCCGCCGACATCGAAGGACGCCCCGAAGAATTTCAGGAACGGCGCCTCGGTATCGATGTCCTGCCCGCGGATCGACTGCGCGCCCGAAAGCCACAGCAGCAACGCATAGAAGATCGACCAGGTGCCGAGCGTGGTGATGAAGGGCGGAAGCTTGACGCGGGTGATGAGCCAGCCGTTCATCAGGCCCGCGCCGACCCCGCCGGCCAGACCGACCAGGATGGCAAAGCCGGAGGGCACACCGGCGAACACCGCCAGATTGCCCATGACGACCGACATCAACACCATGATGGCCGCGACCGACAGGTCGATGCCGGCGGTGATGATGATCAGCGACTGGGCGGCGGCCAGGATGCCGATGATCGACACCTGTTGCAGGATCAGGCTGAGGTTGAAGGCCGAGAAGAATTTCCCGCCCGCGATCAACCCGAAGGCCACGAGGCTGAGAACCAGCACGATCACCGGAACCAGCGTGGGATTGTTGTGAAGCAGGTGCTGGATACGGTCCAGCAGGGTATGATTCTGGACCTCGAACTCGGCGACCCTGGCGTCGCTGCGGTTCAGGTCCTGTTCAAATTCCTGGCCTGAGCGGGCAGGATTTGTGGGTTCAGACATGACTCTCTCCCTTGCCGGCAAGCATAGCTGCGGCGTCAGATTCCGTCAAAATATGGGGGGGGACGACGAGAACGGGCAGGGCACCAAGGCACCCTGCCAAAATGGTCAGCCGGGGATCAGCCCCAGCACTTCTTCAGACCTTCTTCCGAAGTGATCGACGGAAGGCCCTCGACGGGCTTGTCGGTCACCAACTCGACACCGGTGTTGTAGAAATCCAGTCCTTCGGTGTTCTGCGGCTTCTCGCCGGTTTCGGCAAAGGTCGCGATCGCCTCGACGCCCTTGGAGGCCATCAGCAGCGGGAACTGCATCGCGGTTGCGCCGATCACACCGCCGGCAATGTCCTTCACGCCGGGGCAGCCACCATCGACCGAAACGATCAGAACGCCCTCTTCCTTGCCGAAGGATTTCAGCGCCTCATAGGCACCGGCGGCGGCGGGTTCGTTGATGGTATAGACCAGATTGATGTCCGGATCGATCTGCAGCAGGTTCTCCATCGCGGTCCGTCCGCCATCGGGCGACCCGTCGGTTACGTCATTGCCGACGATGCGCGGGTCATCTTCGTCGCCGATGTCGGTCGGGTCCTTGATGTCGATGCCGAAGCCCTGAAGAAAGCCGTTGTTGCGCTGGTAGTCGACCGAGACTTCCGAGGCGTTCAGATCCAGCAGCGCGATCTTGGCGTTGGCCGCGTCGTCCCCCATCGTGGCACGCGCCCATTGGCCGATCAGAACCCCGGCCTTGAAGTTGTCGGTGGCAAAGGTCGCGTCAGCCGCGTCGGCCGGTTCGAACTGCGTGTCCAGCGCGATGACGAGGATCCCGGCGTCGCGGGCCTGGGTGATAACCGGCACCAGCGCGCGACTGTCGGTCGGGGTGATCAGGATACCCTTGGCGCCGGACGCGATGCAGGTCTCGACCGAGGCCACCTGGGTTTCAACATCGCCGTCGTATTTGCCGGCAAAGGTCGACAGGGTGATGCCATGTTGTTCGGCAGCCGCCGTGGCGCCTTCCTTCATCTTGACGAAGAAGGGATTGGTGTCGGTCTTGGTAATCAGGCAGGCGTTGGTATCGGCAAAGGCGGCACCTGCGCACAGGCTCAGGCCTAGGGCCGAGGTGGTCAATAGAGCTTTCATGTTTTCCTCCCACACGAAGCGAATTTCGTTCTGGACCGGGGTTTCCGTTTCCGCGCTCACCGCGGTGAAACCTGGCAGGTCCGACCCTAAAAGACCTGATTCTACTGGTTTCGTCAATTAGTTTGTAAACTTTACTTACTAAGGGTGCGTGTGTATCTTTCCTTTTGAGGGGGAGGCACATATGGTCCGCGCCATGGACGGAGACAGCATCAGCGCAAAGCGGGCAGGCGTAAATCAAAGCGGCATCCGCGACTATAACGAACGCCTGATCCTTTCCATTTTGCAGTTCGAACGCGCCGTTCCCGCTGCCGAACTGGCGCGTCGCACCGGGCTGTCCAAACCCACGGTGTCCACCATCCTGCGCAACCTTGAAGCAGACGGTCTGGTCCGGCGTGGCAAACCGGTGCGCGGCAAGGTCGGCAAGCCCTCTATCCCCATGGAACTGGATCCCGATGGCGTGTTTTCCATCGGGTTGAAGATCGGCCGCCGCAGCGCCGATCTGGTGCTTCTGGATCTGTCGGGCACGGTGCGCGGACAGATGCACACGACCTACCAGTATCCCATGCCCGACGCCGTGTTCGGCTTTCTGAAAGACGGGCTGGCAACCCTTGTCGGGCGCCTGCCGGGAAATCTGCGGCATCGGGTGTGCGGGGTCGGTATCGGCACGCCGTTCGAGCTATGGAAATGGCATGACCTTGCGGGTCTCGCCGCCGAGAAGTTCCGCTCGTGGAAGGACATTGACTTCAAGGCTGAGGTCGCGGCCTTCAGCGATCTGCCGGTGTTCATCGTCAATGACGGCACCGCCGCGTGCCAGGCGGAACATCTTTACGGACGCACGCACGCGTACCGGGACTATGCCTATTTCTTCATTGGGTCGTTCGTTGGCGGCGGCGTGGTTCTGAACGGAACGGTGTTCGAGGGAACCCGTGGCAATGCCGGCGCGCTTGGATCCATGCGCAGCACCGGACCGCTGGGAGAAGCCCAGCAACTGATCGACGTCGCCTCGATCCATCTGCTGGAAGCGCGCCTTGTCGAGGCCGGGATCGATCCGGCGGTCCTGTGGCGGCAGCCCCAGGACTGGAGCGGCCTGACCCGCTATGTGGAGCCGTGGATCGGCCAGACCGCGCAGGAACTGGCCAAGGCCTCGCTGTCGATCTGTTCGGTCATCGATTTCGAAGCGGTGGTGATCGACGGGGCCTTCCCGACGAACGTGCGGGACGAACTGGTCGAACGGACCCGGCGGTATCTGGTAAATCAGGACAAGCGGGGATTGATCGAACCCCGGATCGACGCCGGAAACATCGGCCATAATGCCCGCGGTATCGGGGCCGCCAGCAGCCCGATGTTCTCGCAGTTCCTGCTGAACACAAACGCCGGGCTGTCGGCGATCTGAGGCGTCTTTCCGGGGGAAGGGATCGACCCGTCAATACACCCGTCCGTTCGATATTGCGGGCGTCTGCGCTTTCCACATCCCCCCGGCCATGCAACCCCCTCGACCGCAAAAAAGACATATTTCTGAACATCGCGCGTCGTCTATGGTCCGATGGACCGGTCCAGAAGGCGCTGGTAGGTCGCTTCCCTGTCTCGATCACTGCAAGGCGGCGGAAAGGGAAGGGCATCTTCATAGGCCTGCGCCACTGCGGCCCCGTTCGCGCGGAATCGATGGTAGACCTCCAGAACCTCTTGCCCGACGCGGTCTGGCAACGGCCGCCGCCGCGACCGGAACTTGCTGGAAAACTGCGCAACGGGACTTGCGCGCCGAACATCTCGGATCATGTGGATGAGGGAGGGGACATCGGAGCCGGCGAAATTTGTCACCAGCGTCGGCGCGCTGTCGTAGCACAGCGGCATTTCGGCCGGTCGCCAGGTGGCCTCGCCGAACAGACCGTGGTGCAGCATTCGCACGGGCGGGGTGACATGGACAAGCTTGACCCCCAGTCGGCCATTCTGGGCAAAGGCAAACTGTGAGCCGTTGTGTTCGTTCAGCCTTTTGGGGTTCATCAGGTTCCTTCGGTGGCAACCGGTGCACCCGAAGCTGCCGAATTCCCACAAGGGATCCGTCCTCATTTCGTTGGGATCATCTAGACGCGGCTGCCTGAGCAGGATGATAACGACGCGAGGACTATCCCTCACCTGAAGATCTCCCAAGGGTCGAGAGGATGCCGTCGCACCATTGCCGGGCGTCCGTGCGCTCCCCGATATCCGCAATGAACTCCTGACCACGGGCCGCGACGTTGAGTGTGTCGGTCCCGTCCCAGCGTTCCGTCCGCCCGTGGTAGGTCAGGCCAACCTCGCGTAGCCATTCGGGAACACGCCAACGGCTGACGGCACATCCCGGCCATGTCAGGCGAAGCGCCTCGCTGGCCGTATCGGTGACCTGCCCTGTCCCGAGATACAGGGTGTTGTTCGGCTTCCAGTCTCCGATGGTGTGGGGATGTTGCCGCGCAAACCCGGGCGGTTGGTTTGCCGCGGTCGGGTTTGCGCCCAGTACGACCACCTCGTCGACCCTCAGGTACCCGAACAGCCTGTGATGCCGGTCCCGGCTGCCTTGCTGTGAGAACAGACCGAAGAACAGGAAAACATCGCCAACACCGACGGCGTTATTGGCCAGATGGGCTTGTGCGGCGCCGGTCTGGCCAAAGGCACAACGGCCATCCTGAAACATGGGGTCGGGATGACAAAGGTTGCCGCCCGTGATCCGCCCATTGGTCGCGGCCTCGACAATGTCCGAGAGCCCGAGATCTGCATAGGTCGTTTCGGATCGATGTTTGGTGGGAATGGGCAGGCTGATGGGCCGTCCAGCGATGATCGGCGATGGGACGCCGCCGGCCCCGCTGTCGAACCCCTTCCTGCTGAAAATGATCTTCATTTCAAGCGACCGGTTCTGCGGCTGCAGGAAGACCGCCTTTTGGGCCCCAGGGCAACCTGTCCGCAGGACCGTCGGGCGCTGTGCAGCCCAGGTGGCGGCGATCCCTTTCAGGCGCCGCGGGGTGAGCTGTCGGTTCCGCCGTCACCGGATCCCCGAGGCGGCGATTTCCTGGCCAAGGCGGGCAACGCTTCGGCTCATCGCGGCGGTGATCTGCGCATAGTCGGGGCCGCCCGCGCCGCCCTCGGCTCCGCTGATCGGTTCGCGCAGGACGGTGCGTCCCATCCTGATGACATCCTGCGTGCCGCCGCTGACCACCGCCCAGCGGGCATCGAGAAGCACCTGATTGTCCGGATGCGCCTCGAACGCGTTGACCTGTACCAGAATCTGGTAGGTCACGTTGCCGGACACCGACCACGGATGAAGCAGGACGCGATCCGTGTTCAGCCTTTCGGACAGAACCTCTCCCAACACGCTCTGGAAGTTCTCGGTCAGACCGCCGCCCCAGCGGTTCAGGTCAGCCACGTTCAGCGCGGTTGCATTCTCGCGGATGACGATCTCGGGGCGGTCGAGGTATTCCGGCAGGGTGACAGGTCCGACGCCGATGGACAGGCCGCGCCGCCGCGTGGTTTGCGCGGTTGCTCCAGTGGTGATGCCGGGGGCCGACAGGACATAGAAGTTCGACGGCTTGCTGTCGCAGGCCGCCACCGCAAGGCACAGGGCCAAGGCTGAGACCACCTTGAAAATTCGCTGCATCATCACTCTCTCCGGTTACCGGCGGCCTGTCAGAAGCGCGCTTGGATTGCGTTCAAGGTAATTGGCAAATTCGCGCAAGGATACGGCGGCACGGCGAATTTCCCGCAAGGCGACATCCAGTTGCGACACCGTGGGCGAGTCAGCTCCGACCAGCGACCGCACCCCGGACAGGGCGCTGCGGGCATCGCGCATCGCAAGATCGGCATTGTTCAGGATGCCATCGACCTTGGCGATGATGGGCTGTACCCCGCCATCCACGTCGGCGATCAGCTTGCGCAGATCGTCTATGGCCGTCACGCCGTCCTGCAGCGCAGACCGGGCCACCTCCATCGTCGAGATGGCCTCGCCGGTGATCGGTCCGACCTCGGTTTCAAGCTCTGCCGCCAGACGGCCGACCGAATTGATCGGCGCCCGCACCTCGTCCAGAACCTTGGTGGCGGTCGTCAGGGCGGTCCGGGCGTCGGCAATCAGAGGATCGGCCTTCGCGTCCAGCGATTTCACGACAGAGCGGGTGTCCTCCAGCGTGCCGTTCGCCGTTGCCAGGGCCTGTTGCAGCCCGTCCGAGATCGGCGTGATCTCGCCCTCCACGCTTGCGATAAGGGTGCTGGCATCCCTTGCCGTTTTCTCCAGCGCGGCGAGGGTGCTTTCCAACTCTTGCGACATCGGGGCGATCTGCGCGTCCAACCCATCTATAAGCGTCTGCAGGTGGGTCATGGTCTGCTCGGCGGTATAGAGCACTTCGCCGGGCTGCATGGACAGGCGCGCCTTGGCTTCTGCCGCGGTCGCACGAATATCAACGATGGTCGCGTGCATCTCGTCGATGAACGGGCCGATCTTGTCCGAGACTTCGTTGATCGCGGTGCTGACCCGAACGATGCTGCTGGACGCCGATTTCACTGCCTTCTGGATATCTTCCGCGACTTCCTCCAGCGGCACCTTCTGCAGGATATCCGCGACACGGGTGATGCTGGCCTTCAGTTTTTCGGTGTCCGACGGCAGGGTCGGGATTTCCTCGTGCTCGGGATCAAGCCCGGTCAGGGTGGCCTTTGATCCCGATTTGAAATCAAGCTCGATGCCAAGCTGGCCGGTGACGAAGGATTGCAGGGCAAGCTCGGCCCGCAGACCGAATTCAATGAGTTCCTGGATGCTGCGCCGGTTTTCATGGGTGCGCCCCCGGATGCGGTCGGGCTCGATCTGGACATAGACGGGAATGACGAATTCCGAGTTCTTGTCCTTTGGAAAGTAGCTGACGCTGATGTCCGTTACCTGGCCAAGGGGCACGCCCCGGAAATTGACCGGTGCCCCGACCTGCAGTCCCGCGACCGATCCCTGGAAGAACATCACGTAGGTCTGCTTCGTGATCAGGAACCCGGCGCCGCCGAAGGCGATCAGCCCGCCCATCGCAACGACAAAGGCGCCCAGGACGAAGATGCCGACAAGTTTTGGATTGGTTTTCTGGCTCATCGGGCGGCCTCCGTCGGTCGGCTGCTGTCCGTGCGCGCCGGGTCTGGCCCTTTGGTCATTGCGGACGCGCCCCGGTTCAGGAACTCGCGCACGTTGGGGTCCGGGCTGTGATCGCGCAACTCGCGCGGATCGCCCTTGGCGATCATCGTCTTGGAAACCGGGTCAAGGAAGACGGAATTGGTGCCGATGGAAAAGATGCTTGCCAATTCATGGGTGACGATCACCATCGTGGTTCCCAGGCTGTCGCGCAATTCCACGATCAGGTCGTCCAGAAGCTTCGAACTGATCGGGTCCAGGCCGGCGGAAGGCTCGTCCAGGAACAGGACATCCGGGTCCAGCGCCATGGCCCGCGCGATGCCCGCGCGTTTCTGCATGCCGCCGCTGATCTCGGACGGGTAGAAATCCTCGAACCCGGCCAATCCCACAAGGGCCAGTTTCATGGCCGCAAGATCGCGGATCTCGGCCGCGCCCAGTTCGGTGTATTCGCCCAATGGCAAGCCAACGTTTTCGGCCAGGGTCATCGAACTCCACAAGGCGCCGCTTTGATACAGCACACCGAAGCGGCGCATCATGGCCTCACGCGTGCTTGCTGCGGTGGACCAGAAATCGGCGCCGTCGAAGCGGACGATGCCGCGTGCCGGAGACTTGAGGCCGATCAGGCATTTCAGCACGGTGCTTTTGCCGCAGCCGGACCCGCCCATGATGATGAACACATCCCCGTGGTTGACGGTGAAGGTCAGATTTTTCTGAATCACGAAATCACCGTAGCTCAGATCAAGATTGCTGACCTCGATATGCGGGCTGGATGTGTGCGTGGTGCCTGTCATGCCGATTTCCTAGATCCCCATGATGCTTGTTACCACTGCGAAAAATCCGTCGAGCACGATGATCATCACGATGGACAGGACCACCGCCGAGGTGGCCGCGTCACCCACGGCCGAAGCGCTGCGGCCCGACTGCAGACCCTTGAGGCAGCCTGCCAGGGCAACAACGATGCCGAAGATCACGCTTTTGGAAATGCCGATGCCAAAATCTGTCAGGCTGACGCTGGCGATCGTCTGGACGTAATAGGCCGTGGGCGTCAGGCCCAGCATCCAGATCCCCACGATGCCGCCGCCCAGAATGCCAAGGATATTCGCGTAGATGCACAGCAGCGGCATCATCACGATCAACGCCAGCATGCGCGGCAGGACAAGGAACTCCATCGGCGAGAAGCCGAGCGTGCGGAAGGCGTCGATCTCCTCGTTGACCTGCATGGTGCCCAGTTGCGCGGCAAAGGCTGCCCCGGTGCGGCCGGCCATGATGATGCCGGTCATGATCGCGGCCATCTCGCGCGCCATGGCGATGGCGACCAGATCGGCGACATAGATCTGCGCCCCGAACTGGCGCAACTGGATGGCGCCGACGAAGGCAAGAATCAAACCGATCAAAACCGAGATCAGGGTCACGATGGGCAGGGCCTTCGGCCCACAGGCCTCCAGCGCGATCATCAGATCGACGCGCCGAAACCGTGCCCGTCCGACCGAAAAACGTGCCAGTGCGATGGTCGCCTCGCCGACGAAGGCCAGCGAGTCCTGCATGGATTTGTAGCTGGCAAGCCACCACTTCCCCAGCCCGACCAGAAACCCGTCCCGCGTCGCGGTCCGCCGCGCGCCCTGCCGCTCGGGCACGGCGGTGGCCAGGGTGACAAGTCTTTGCGCCCCGGCGGGCAGACCGCCAAGATCAACATCGATCCCGGCAGCCTTGCCCTGCGCGACAACGCCCAGGATCGCGGTGATGAAGGTGCTGTCCCATTGTGCCAGTGCATCGGTGTCGAACCCGATGCGCCGGATCCCGGTGCCGGCGGCGAGGGCCGAGGCAATGGCCGCAGAGCCCGGCGCCTTTGCCTGAAGGGTCCAGTCTCCGGAAAAGGCCAGAAGGCCGACGCCCGCCGTGCCCATCTCGACCGAAAACGCGCCCGTCTTTCGATCCGTCGCATGGTCCCTGGCCACGGTCATGCGTTGCGCCTGTGCGAGGATATTTTCGGCCAGCCGGACCGCAGACTCCATCGAAAGCCCAGGCGCGCCCATCCGACGGTGCCGCAAATCGCCAAAGCTGCATGTGTTGACATCATCATTGAAGGAGACAGGAGCCTGTCACGAAGTCAATATGATTGACGCCAACGGGACAAATCGCGCGTTCTCAATCGCATGGCGCGCGTCCCTAGTGTGGGACGGGATGCGGCGCCCAGGCTTCGGTGCAGATCAGGTCAAAAGCCGGCGGGCCAGTTCAGGGTCAGGCAGGGCGCACATGTCGCTGCGCCCGAAGCGATAGCGGTTGTGTGCAACCCGGCGATAAAGCCATTCCCGACCGCCGCGCGGCAGCACACGCATAATCGAGGCAAGCCGTCCGGCACCGCCCGTACGCGCCCAGATCCGGATGATCGCCTCCATCCCCGACCAGGCCTGCCCGTTTTCAAGGAAAAGCCACGTCTCGGGATCTTCGGGCTCAAGCCCGAAATGCCGGACCAGTGCCGCGCCGGTTGGCGACTGGGTCGGGCAGATCCGGAATTCCCCGGCGCGATCGAGCCGTGCAATAGTGCGCGCGCCCCATGAACACAGGGCGCATTCCCCGTCCATGACCGCAACAGGTCCGGTGTCGTCAAAATCCGGGACCGAAGGGTCGTCCCGATAGGAATAGGGGGTCTTGGTTCCGATAATCGCCATGTGTGGTGCTCCCTCGCCCGACAGACTGACGGTTTGGACCCGGATTGGAAAGGTCTGACGTGGGTCCGGGATCTGGCGCAGCGTTGTGTGGCTCCATTGGGCAGCCTTTGGGCAATCATGGCGGGCTCCGCCCAGGGGATTGCAAGGCCGAGCTAACCGCGCGGCTCAACCACGTCGCGCAATTCCCCAAAGGTGACCGACAGCGCGGGGGTAGCGGCGGGCCGTTGAACATTGGATCGGACACCGGCGAGGAACATGTTCAGCGCCATGGTGAACGGCGTTGCGGCAAGATTGCGCACGGCACCAAGCGCCGAAAGATGGGCGGCGTAGGCCAGAGGCACTGCCGCCGGGTGGTTGCGATCGGTCGACGTGGTTCCGGCCTGAGGTTGGCCGCGTGCCACCCAGAGCCGTGCCGCAAGGGCCAGGACAACTGCGGCGACCATCAGGACGGCCAACCCTTGGGAATAGCTGGCGGCGTCGGAACAGCGGCCGCCCGGTGCGATGCCCTGATCAACCATGTCGCCACGGGCCGCCCGGCGACCAGCCCGACGAACTGGATTTCGTCATTGTGCTCATGAAGACCCGGCATTGGCGGACCAACTTTTTCCGTCCCATGGCCGGGGTGGAGCAGGGCCGGCGCTGCGACAAGCGATGCCGGAATTCGTGATCGTCACGGCGCTGCATCAGGGGGGAGCAGGAGGGTTCTGCCAGAGGAGAGTGGCGGAACGCCCAGACCGCGTGTCACCCCGCGCACGAAGATGGTTTCCCGGCACTTACGACGGGGTTCAACCGGTGGTGTCCCAGCGAAGGCTCAACCTTGCGGGGACGCGACGCTTGTTGGTGGGGCGTTGGAATGCAGCCCCAATGGAGCAAAACAGGGGATTGGCTGTTTGTGCTGGCGACCCCTGAAGGACTCGAACCCTCAACCTGCGGATTAGAAGTCCGCTGCTCTATCCAGTTGAGCTAAGGGGCCGCTGAACTGCTTGTGCGGCATCGCTTGGGGGAGTTCAAGTCCTGCGGTGCCTGTCCCCGTGGCGCAGGAACGGACAGCCGTGGCATGCCCCAATTCAGCCCTTAGCGGTCAGCGGTGCGGGCCAGGAACTGGGTGACGGCGGCTTCGAATTCGCGGGGTTTCTCGGCGTGCAGCCAATGGTTCGCGCGCGGGATCTTGACCACCACCGCGCCGGGGAACAGGCGCTTGATCTCGCCGCGGTGTTCGGGCTGGACGTAGTCCGAGGCACCGCCTGCCAGGAACATGGTCGGGCGGGTGAAAGTGGCCTCCAGCGCAGGGAAGGACAGGATCTTGTCCATGTCCTGTTCCAGCGTGGGCAGGTTCAGCCGCCAGCGGCCCTCGGCCATGTCCAGCGATTGCAGCAGGAAGGCGCGGATCGCCAGTTCGGGCACCTGGTCGCGCAGTTTGCGGTCGGCCTGCGCGCGGCTGGTCACACCGGTCAGGTCCAGATCGCGCATGGCGCGCAGGAATTGCATCTGGCTGTGGCTGTAGCTGACCGGAGCGATGTCGGCGACGATCAGGCGATTGACCTTGCCCGGATCGGTCAGGGCCAGCACCATTGCCGCCTTGCCGCCCATGGAATGGCCCAGCACATCGGCCTCGCCGCCATGATCAGTAATGACCTCGGCCAGATCGGCCGCCATCTCGGGGTAGCTGTGGGTGTTCGTCCAGTCGCTGGCACCGTGGTTGCGCATGTCGACGGTCAGCACCGGACGCTCCGCCGACAGGTTCCGCGCGATCACGCCCCAATTGCGGCCCGACCCGAACAGCCCGTGCACGATCAGCAGCGGGCGGCCCTCGGTCACCTGCCCATGTCTTGTAGTTGCCAGCACCGACAGCCTCCGCCTATGGTTCGAAGACCATATCCGGGCGCGGCCCGGGGGATGTCAAGCAGGTGACGGGCAGGGTGCAGGGTATGGCCAGAAAGACGCAGACGGATCAGGAGTTTTCGGCGCTGGCCAACCGCATGGGCGAAAAGCTGGACGTGCCGGGCCATGACCTGACGACGGTGGTCGGCCGGGCCGGACGGTTGCTGCCCAGACGGCTGCGCCGCGAGGCGGACTACCTGATCCAGATGGAAATGATCTCGGGTCATCCCAAGCTGTGCCACATGGTCGATCCGGCCCGCGTGGCCAAGGCCGAGGCACGGCTTCGGGCGCATGTGCGTCACCTGAACCCCGAGAAAGAGCGCCGCGACCGGCTGTTGGGCCAGATCGCGGGCTATGCCTTCGGAATGCTGGTGTTTGTCGCGCTGCTGATCACGGTCCTGGCGTGGCGCGGGGTGTTGGGGCCGCAATAGGCGGCCCCGGACAGGTTACAGGCCCGGATATATCGGGAAGCGGTCGCACAGCGCCTGAACCTCGGCGCGCACCTTGTCCTCGACCTCGGCGTTGCCGTCTTCCCCATTGGCGGCCAGCCCGTCGACCACCTCGATGATCCAATCGGCGATCTGGCGGAACTCGGCCTCGCCGAACCCGCGCGAAGTGCCCGCCGGAGACCCAAGACGAATGCCCGAGGTGACGGTCGGTTTCTCGGGATCGAACGGCACACCGTTCTTGTTGCAGGTGATGTGGGCGCGGCCCAGAGCCTTCTCGGTGGCATTGCCCTTCACGCCCTTGGGGCGCAGGTCCACCAGCACCACATGGGTGTCGGTGCCATGGGTCACGGTGTCGAGTCCGCCCTTGATCAGCTGGTCGCTGAGCGCCTGCGCATTGACGATGACCTGGCGGGCATAGTCCTTGAACTCCGGGCGCAGCGCCTCGCCGAAGGCCACGGCCTTGGCGGCGATCACATGCATCAGCGGGCCACCCTGAATGCCGGGGAAGATGGCCGAATTGACCTTCTTGGCGATGGTCTCGTCATTGGTCAGGATCATGCCGCCACGCGGGCCGCGCAGGGTCTTGTGCGTGGTGGTGGTGGCCACATGGGCGTGCGGGAAGGGCGATGGGTGCTGGCCACCCGCCACCAGACCGGCGAAATGGGCCATGTCCACATGCAGGTAGGCACCGACCATATCGGCGATCTCGCGCATCCGCTTGAAGTCGATCTGACGCGGAATGGCCGAGCCGCCGGCGATGATCAGCTTCGGCTGATGCTCCTTGGCCAGTTCTTCCACCTGGTCATAGTCCAGCTGGTTGTCCTGCTTGCGCACGCCGTATTGTACGGCGTTGAACCATTTGCCCGACTGGTTCGGGCGTGCGCCGTGGGTCAGGTGACCGCCCGCGTCCAGTGACATGCCCAGGATGGTGTCGCCGGGCTGGATCAATGCCTGAAAGACACCCTGGTTGGCCTGTGACCCCGAGTTCGGCTGCACATTGGCAAAGGCGCAGTCAAACAGCTGCCTGGCGCGGTCGATCGCGAGGTTCTCGGCGATGTCCACGAATTGGCAACCACCATAGTAGCGGCGGCCGGGATAACCCTCGGCGTATTTGTTGGTCAGGACGGTGCCTTGCGCTTCCATTACGGCGCGGCTGACGATGTTCTCGCTGGCGATCAGCTCGATCTCGTCACGCTGGCGGCCAAGCTCTTTCTCGACGGCACCAAAGAGTTCCGGGTCGCGTTCGGACAGGGCTTCCGTGAAGAATCCGTCGGTACGGTGCGGGGTGTTCATGGGGCATCACTCCTGCGGGTGGGAACAGCCTTGCGGCGATGCCGCTGTGTACGCAAGGACGGGGCTGAACGAAAGCCCACAAAACGGCTTGGCCCCGGCAGATTGCGGCACACTGGCAGCCACCGCGCTTGCCTTTCCGCAAGGACCGCGCGAAGAACGAAGGACGCCTGCATACAGGGACGGTCCGGATGAACAAGATTGCCTTTCTGGCCAGCGAGTCGCCGGTCGCCCAAAGCGCACGCCGCGAGCTTTCGGCGCTGTACGGTCATGTGGAGCCGGAAAAGGCCGATGTGATCGTGGCCCTTGGTGGCGACGGCTTCATGTTGCAGACCCTGCACGGCACCAATGAGCTTTCGGTGCCGGTCTACGGCATGAACCGGGGCACCGTTGGCTTCCTGATGAACGAATATTCCATCGTGCGCCTGAAAGAGCGTCTGAATGCGGCCGAGGTCACCACCATCCAGCCGTTGCAGATGCGGGCCGGGTGCACCGATGGCACGGTGCAATCGGCCTTGGCCATCAACGAGGTGTCGCTGCTGCGTGCCGGACCGCAAGCCGCCAAGCTGCGGATCAGCATCGATGGTCGCGTGCGGCTGGAAGAACTGGTCTGTGACGGGGCGCTGGTCTGTACGCCCGCGGGCTCCACCGCCTACAACTACTCGGCGCATGGGCCGGTGTTGCCAGTGGGGTCCGACGTGCTGGCCCTGACCGCCATGGCCGCGTTCCGGCCAAGGCGCTGGCGCGGGGCGCTGCTGCACCAGACCTCGAAGGTGCGATTCGACGTGATGGATGCCGACAAGCGCCCGGTGATGGCAGATGCCGACGGCCGGTCAGTCAGGAATGTGGAATGGGTCGAGATCGAAAGCCATCCTTCGATCGAGCACAAGATCATGTTCGATCCCGGTCACGGGCTGGAAGAACGGCTGATCCGCGAACAGTTCACCTGAGCCATGCTTTCCGGACACGAAAAGGGCCGCCCCCGAAGGCGCGGCCCGATCTTCACAATTGCCACGTGACTTATTTCGCGTAACCAATACTTTGTAGCGCAACCTTGATCTCGTCCAGAATGGCGGGATCATCGATTGTGGCGGGCATCTTGAACTCTTCACTGTCCGCGATCTTGACCATCACGCCGCGCAGGATCTTGCCCGAACGGGTTTTGGGCAGGCGATCTACCACGACGCAAAGCTTGAAGGCGGCCACGGGGCCGATCTTTTCGCGCACCAGCTTGACCACTTCCTTGATGATCTCGCCATGGTCCCGGGTGACGCCGGAATTCAGGCAGAGGAAGCCCATCGGTATCTGGCCTTTCAACTGGTCGGTGACGCCGATGACGGCGCATTCGGCCACCTCCGGATGCGCGGCCAGAACCTCTTCCATGCCGCCCGTGGACAGGCGGTGACCGGCCACGTTGATGACGTCATCGGTGCGCGCCATGATGTAGACATAGCCGTCTTCATCCTTCATGCCCGCATCGCCGGTCTCATAGTAGCCGGGGAACTGCTGCAGGTAGCTTTTCCTGAACCGCTCTTCGGCATTCCAAAGGCCCGGCAGTGTGCCCGGCGGCAGCGGCAGCTTGATCGCGATGGCGCCCAACTCGCCGTTCTTCACCGGGTGTCCGCCTTCGTCCAGGATCTCGATCTGGTAGCCCGGCATCGGCAGCGCGGGCGAGCCCAGCTTGACCGGCAATTCCTCGATCCCCAATGGGTTCGCGGCGATGGCCCAGCCGGTCTCGGTCTGCCACCAGTGGTCGATGACCGGCACATGCAGTTGCGCCTGGGCCCACAGGATGGTGTCGGGGTCGGCGCGTTCGCCGGCCAGGAACACGGCCTGCATGCCGCGGGTATCGTATTTCTTGACGAATTCGCCGGTCGGGTCTTCACGCTTGACGGCACGCAGGGCGGTCGGCGCGGTGAAGAACGACTTGACCTTATGCTCTTCGATCACCCGCCAGAAGGTGCCGGCGTCCGGCGTGCCCACGGGCTTGCCCTCGAAGACGATGGTGGTGGAGCCGTTGATGAGCGGTGCGTAGCAGATATAGCTGTGGCCCACGACCCAGCCCACGTCGGATGCGGCCCAGAACACTTCGCCCGGCGCGACCTTGTAGATGTTTTCCATGGTCCAGCGCAGGGCCACCAGATGCCCGGCGGTGGCGCGGATCACACCCTTGGGCTGGCCGGTGGTGCCAGAGGTGTAGAGGATATAGGCCGGATGGTTGCCTTCCACCGGTACGCATTCTGCGGGCTCGACGCCGAACTGGAAGCCGTGCCAGTCAAAATCGCGGCCGTCGATCAGCTTGGCAACTTCCTGATCGCGCTGGAAGATCACGGTGAAGTCCGGCTTGTGCTTGGCCAGATCGATGGCGCCGTCCAGAAGTGGCTTGTAGTGGACCACGCGGCCCGGCTCCAACCCGCAGGAGGCGGCGATGATGCATTTGGGCTGGGCATCGTCGATGCGCACCGCCAGTTCGTTGGCGGCAAACCCGCCGAACACGACCGAGTGGATGGCGCCGATGCGGGCACAGGCCAGCATGGCTTCCAGCGCTTCGGGCACCATCGGCATGTAGATGATCACGCGATCGCCCTTTTCCACGCCCTTGGCGCGCAGGGCTCCGGCCAGCGAAGCGACGCGGTCGCGCAACTCGCCATAGGTGATCTCATGCTTGGAATGGGTGATGGGGCTGTCGTGAATAATGGCGATCCGGTCGCCATGTCCGGCTTCCACGTGGCGGTCGACGGCGTTCCAGCAGGTGTTGACCTTCGCGTCCGAGAACCATTCGTAGATCGGAGCGTTCTCGTCGAACAGAGCCTTGGTGGGCTTTTCGACCCAGTCGATCTGCTCGGCTGCAGTCATCCAGAACCCTTCGGGGTCTTCCTGCCAGCCTTTGTAAACGTCCGAATACTTCATGAATGCGTCCTCCTCGGTTACGGACACAATATGCAGGGTTTCCCTTCCGGCAAGGTGACAGTTGTGCCAACACGGCCAATTCGAAAAGGAATTTACAGATTTTCAGATAGTTGCCCGAGAGGTTGTAAATTCAATCTGAAAATGTCGCGTGAATGGCTCTTATCTCTCTGAAAATCAGCGATATTATTCTGTTTGCGCTAAAGTAAAGCGTTAACATGTTCGGACCGGCCGGACCCGAGGGGTGTCCGGCCGGTCCGATCGGGTCAGCTGTAGTGCGACATCGGCGTCCCGGCGATGGCCGCCATGTTCAAAAGGCCGCGGGTGGTGATCGACGGGGTCACGATATGGGCGCGGTTGCCCATGCCCATCAGGATCGGTCCGACCTCCAGTCCGCTGGCCTTGGTCTTGAGCGTGTTGCGCACCGCCGAGGCACTGTCCGAGGTCGCAAAGACCAGCCCGTTGGCCGCGCCCTCGAACCGGCTGTGCGGGAAGATCCGCTCACGCTGTTCGGGACGCAGGGCGGTGTCGACGTTCATCTCGCCCTCATAGGTGAAGTCGCGTGGCTGGCTGTCGAGGATCTCCATCGCGGCCCGCTGGGTGCGGCCCGAATAGATGTCGAGGCTGCCGAATTCCGACGAGGAGCACAGCGCGATCCGGGGCGACACGCCGAAACGGCGCATGTGCCGGGCGCAGCCCAGAACCGTTTCCGCCAGTTGCGCGGGCGTCGGTTCGGGATGCACATGGGTGTCGGCAACGAAGATCGGCCCGTCTTCCTGGATCATCAGCGACAGGGCGCCGACGGGGTGGAACTCCTTGGTGCCCAGGATCTGGTCGACGTAGTTCAGATGCCACAGGTACTGGCCGAAGGTGCCGCAGATCAGGCTGTCGGCCTCGCCGCGATGGACCATGATGGCACCGATGGCGGTGGTGTTGGTGCGCATGATGGCGCGCGCCAGGTCCGGGGTGACGCCCTTGCGGGCCATCAGTTCCAGGTAGGTTTCCCAATAGGCGCGGTAGCGCGGATCGTTCTCGGGGTTGACCACGTCGAAGTCGCGTTCGGGGCGGATTGACAGGCCGGCGCGTTCGCAACGGGTGGCGATGACATCGGGACGGCCGATCAGGATCGGGGTCTCGGTGGTTTCCTCGATCACCGCATGGGCGGCACGCAGCACGCGTTCGTCCTCGCCCTCGGCAAAGACGATGCGCCGCGCGGTCGAGGCCGCGGCCTCGAACACCGGGCGCATGATCATCGCCGATTTGAACACCGAACCGTCCAGTTCCGCCTTGTACCTGGCCAGATCATCCAGCGGCTTGGTCGCCACACCGCTTTCCATGGCCGCCTTGGCCACGGCGCTGGCCACCACACCCATCAGCCGTGGATCGAAGGGCTTCGGGATCAGGTAGTCGGCCCCGAAGCTGAGCTGTTCGCCCTGATAGGCGGCAGCGGCTTCGGCGCTGGTGGTGGCGCGGGCCAGCGCGGCGATGCCTTCGACGCAGGCGACCTGCATCTGGTCGTTGATCTCGCTGGCACCGACGTCCAGCGCGCCTCGGAAGATGAACGGAAAGCACAGGACGTTGTTGACCTGGTTGGGAAAGTCCGACCGGCCGGTGGCGATGATCGCGTCAGGTGCTACCTCGCGGGCGAGATCCGGCATGATCTCGGGCGTGGGATTGGCCAGCGCGAAGATGATCGGGCGGTGGGCCATCTTTGCCACCATCTCGGGCGTCAGGACGCGGGGACCGGACAGGCCCAGAAACAGGTCCGCACCTTCGATCGCCTGATCCAGCGTGCGCTGGTCGGTGGGCTGGGCGAAAGCGGCCTTCTGCGGCGTCATCTCGGCCTCGCGGCCTTCATAGACCAGCCCCTCGATGTCGCACAGCCAGACGTTCTCGCGTTTCACCCCCAGCTTCAGCAGCATGTTCAGGCAGGCGATGCCCGCCGCGCCGCCGCCGGTTGAGACGACCTTGATGTCCTCGAAGCCCTTGCCGGCGACCTTGAGCGCGTTGGTGGCCGCAGCCCCCACGACAATGGCGGTGCCGTGCTGGTCGTCGTGGAACACCGGAATGTTCATGCGCTTGCGGCAGATTTCTTCGACAATGAAACAGTCGGGCGCCTTGATGTCTTCAAGGTTGATCGCGCCGAAGGTCGGTTCCAGCGCGCAGACGATGTCGGCCAGTTGTTCGGGATCGGTGGCGTTCAGCTCGATATCGAAACAGTCGATATTGGCGAATTTCTTGAACAGGACGGCCTTGCCTTCCATCACGGGCTTGGACGCCAGCGCCCCGATGTTGCCCAACCCCAGCACGGCCGAGCCGTTGGTCACGACAGCAACAAGGTTGCCACGCGCGGTATAGCGGCTGGCCTGCGTCGCATCCTTGGCGATTTCCAGACAGGCTTCGGCCACACCGGGCGAATAGGCGCGCGCAAGATCCCGGCCGTTGGCCATGGGCTTGGTCGCGCGGATCTCCAGTTTCCCCGGTTTCGGGTATTCGTGATAATACAGCGCCTCGTTGCGCAGGCTGTCACCGGTGTCGTCGGACATGTTTCCCCCTGGTCTTTGGACAGATAAGTCCTAGTGCTGTGACAGGGTTAACACCAGTCCACAGATGCGCGCATCTTTCTTGGAACTTCCGTGTGATCCGCCGGGGCAGGTCTTGCAATGGGCCGGTGCGCGCCGCAATCTGGCCCGAACAGACGGAGGATCTGATGGATCTCATCGCCGAAGCCCGCGCCGTGCGCGAAAATGCTCATGCCCCCTATTCGGGCTTCAAGGTCGGGGCAGCGGTTCTGTCCGACGCCGGCACCGTCCATCGCGGCTGCAACGTGGAAAACGCCGCCTATCCGGAAGGCACCTGTGCCGAGGCCGGGGCCATCGCCGCGATGATCGCCGCCGGGGACAAACGGTTGCAGGCGGTGGCGGTGATTGCCGACAGCCCGCGCCCGGTGCCGCCCTGCGGCGGCTGCCGTCAGAAACTGGCAGAGTTCGGCGGCGCGGATGTGAAGGTCACCCTGGCCACAACCGGCGGGCAGGTCGAGGAAACCACCATCGGCGCATTGCTGCCCGGAGCTTTCACGCAATCGGACATGGACGGGGCCTGAATAATGGACCCGCGCCATGTTCTGGCCAAGCTGCGCGAGGGCCAGCCGCTGACCGACGCCGAGCTTGCAGGCTTTGCAGTCGGGCTGGCCGAGGGCAGCGTCAGCGATTCGCAGGGCGGGGCTTTCGCCATGGGCGTCTGCAAGGCCGGGTTGAGCGAGGCCGAGACCGTCGCCCTGACCATCGCCATGCGCGACAGCGGGCGGGTTTTGTCCTGGGATCTGCCGGGGCCGGTGGTGGACAAGCATTCCACGGGCGGGCTGGGCGACAGCACCTCGCTGGTGGTGGCGCCGGTTGTGGCGGCCCTTGGGGCCTATGCGCCTTTCATGTCCGGCCGGGGTCTGGGCCATACCGGCGGTACGCTGGACAAGATGGAAGCGGTGGCCGGGGTGGACACCACCGTCTCGGGTGCGCGGCTGCAACGGCTGGTGGCCGAGGTCGGCTGCGCCGTGGTCGGCGCTTCGGACACCATCGCGCCGGCAGACCGGCGGCTCTATGCGCTGCGCGACGAAACCGCGACGGTGGAAAGCCAGGCGCTGATCACCGCCTCCATCCTGTCGAAGAAACTGGCCGCCGGGGCGCGGGCACTGATCCTTGACGTGAAGGGCGGCAGCGGCGCCTTCATGAAAACCCCGCAACAGGCGCGCGACCTGGCACAGGCGCTGACCCGCGCCGCCAATGGCGCGGGCTGTGCCACCCGCGCGCTGATCACCGACATGAACCAGCCGCTGGCCCCGGCGGTCGGCAATGCGGTCGAGTTGCACGAGGTATTGAAAGTGCTGCGAGACCCGCGGCCCGACAGTCGGTTGTGTCAATTGTCGCTGGCCCTGATCGGCGAACTTCTGGAACTGGCCGGTGCCTATGCCACGCCCGAGTCCGCCGCGCAGGCTGCGCTTGAGGTCTTGCAGAACGGGCAGGCGGCCGAGCGGTTCGAGCGCATGATGCACGCCCTGGGCGGGCCCGCCGACTTGCTGGATGATCCCGACGGTTACTTGCCCGCCGCCCCGGTGATCCGCCCGGTTGCGGCAGGCACCTCGGGCCATGTCTGTGCCATCGACGGGGTTTCGCTGGGCGAGGTGGTGCGCAACCTGGGCGGCGGGCGGCGCCACGCGGGCGATGCCATCGACCCGCGCGTCGGCCTGACCGAGGTGGTGCTGCTGGGCCAGCGGCTTGGTCCCCGCGATGCGCTGTGCCTTGTGCACGCCGCCACCGAGGCCGATGCCGAAGATGCCACGGACGCCATCCGCCGCGCCATTCAGGTGGGTGAGAAGACGGCGACTCCGCCCTTGATTCATGAACGGGTGAACGCATGACACGTGCCTTTCTGGTGGTGCTCGATTCCGTGGGCTGCGGCGGCGCGCCCGATGCCGCCGATTTCGGAGATGCAGGTGCCGACACGCTGGGCCATATCGCCCGCGCCTGCGCCGAGGGCCGGGCCGAGGACGGCCGCAGGGGGCCCTTGCAACTGCCGGTTCTGGCCTCGCTGGGGCTGGGGCAAGTCATGGCGGCCTCGACCGGCGCGGTGCTGGGCGACACGGGCGCGCTGCGGTCCGATGCGTTCTACGGGGCCGGGGAAGAAGTGTCGAAAGGCAAGGACACGCCCTCGGGCCATTGGGAGTTGGCCGGCGTGCCGGTGCCCTGGGACTGGCACTATTTCCCCGACACCAACCCAAGCTTTCCCGCCGATCTGACCGCCCGCATCTGCGACCTGGCGGGTACCGACGGGATTCTGGGCAACCGCCATGCCTCGGGCACCGTCATCATCGCCGAGGAGGGGGCCGCGCATCTGCGCACCGGCTGGCCGATCTGCTATACCTCTGCCGACAGTGTGTTCCAGATCGCTGCCCATGAAGAGCATTTCGGGCTGGACCGCCTGTTGGACCTGTGCCGCGCCGCCGCACCGATCCTGCACGAGATGCGGGTGGGCCGGGTCATCGCACGGCCCTTCGTCGGCACGCCGGAAGACGGGTTCACCCGCACCGCAAATCGCCGCGATTTCGCCGTGGCCACGCCCGCGCCGACCCTGTGCGACTGGGTGCAGAGGGCCGGACGCAAGGTGCATGCCATCGGCAAGATCAAGGACATCTTTTCGGGGCAGGGGATCGACGATGTGGTCAAGGGTCCGGACGCCGACCTGATGACCGCCCTGCACCGCGCCTTGGAACAGGCCGAACCCGGATCGCTGACCTTCACCAACCTTGTGGAGTTTGACAGCCTGTATGGACACCGCCGCGACGTTTCGGGATACGCCCGCGCGCTGGAATGGGTGGACGCGGAAATCGGTCGCCTGCTGCAGGCCTTGCCCGAGGGCGACCTGCTGCTGGTCACCGCCGACCACGGCAACGATCCGACATGGCGCGGCACCGATCACACCCGCGAACGGGTGCCGATCCTGGGCTGTCTCAAGGGGCAGGCAGGGCGCGGCGATCTTGGGTTTCGGGCCTTCGCCGATGTCGGCGTCAGCGTGGCGGCGCATCTGGGCGTCCCGCCACAAGGACCGGGAAGGAGTTTTCTGTGAGTGACAAGCGCATCGAATTGCACCTGCATCTGGAGGGGGCGGCCCCGCCCGACCTGATCCGGCGCTTGGCTGAGGAAAAGCATCAACGGCTGGTGGGCGTGTTTGACGCGCAGGGCCGTTTTGCCTTCCGCGACTTCGGGCATTTCCTGCAGGTCTACGAGGCCGCAACCTCGGTCCTGACAACGCCACAGGATTATGCCCGGCTGGTGACAGCTGTGGCCGAGGATCTGGCCGCGCAACAGGTGATCTATGGCGAGGTATTCGTCAGCCCGGCCTTTTGCGGCAATCACGACGTTGCGGCCTGGCGCGATTATCTGGCCGCCATGCAGGAGGCCGCGACGCAGGCCGAAGCGCGCCACGGCGTCACCCTGCGCGGCATCGTCACCGCGATCCGCCACATGGGGCCGGAGGTGGCGAAACAGGCCGCCCATTGTGCCGCTGAAACCGCCGGCGACTGGATCGTCGGCTTTGGCATGGGCGGGGACGAGCGCATGGGCAAGCCCGGAGATTTCGCGTGGAGTTTCGATCTGGCGCGCGAGGCCGGATTGGGCCTGACCGTACACGCCGGCGAATTTGGCGGCCCCGACAGTGTGCGCGACGCGCTGGATGATTTGCGGGTGTCGCGCATCGGCCATGGCGTGCGCGCCGCCGAGGATCACGCGCTGATCGACCGGCTGGCCGAAAGCGGCACGGTGCTGGAGGTCTGCCCGGGCTCGAACCTGAAGCTGGGCCTGTTCCCCGACTGGACATCCCATCCCATCGACCAGTTGCGCCGCGCCGGGGTGGCGGTGACCGTCTCGACCGATGATCCGCCGTTCTTCCACACCACCCTCAGCCGCGAATACGAACGTCTGGCGGAAGTTTTCGACTGGCAGGCCGAGGATTTTCAGGCCATCAATGTCACCGCCGCACAGGCCGCGTTCTGCGATGCCGAAACCCGTGCGCGGCTGCTGAAACTGCTGGAGACTAACGATGACCGAGACCCCACATGATGTTCCCCATCTGACCTTGGTCGATCACCCGCTGGTGCAGCACAAGCTCAGCCTGATGCGGGACAAGGAAACCTCGACCGGGTCGTTCCGCCGGCTGTTGCGCGAGATCAGCCAGCTTCTGGCCTATGAGATCACCCGCGGCATGCCGATGACCCATGAGCGGATCGAAACCCCGCTGATGGAAATGGATGCGCCGGTTCTGGACGGCAAGAAACTGGCGCTGATCTCGATCCTGCGGGCGGGCAACGGGCTGCTGGACGGGGTGCTGGAACTGATCCCTTCGGCCCGTGTCGGCTTTGTCGGACTGTACCGCGACGAGGAAACGCTGGAGCCGGTGCAATACTACTTCAAGGTGCCCGAGGCGCTGGAGGATCGGCTGGTGATTGCCGTCGACCCGATGCTGGCCACCGGCAATTCCTCGGCCGCGGCCATCGACCTGCTGAAACAGGCCGGGGCCACCAACATTCGCTTCCTGTGTCTGCTGGCCGCCCCCGAAGGCATCGCGCGGATGAAAGAGGCGCATCCGGATGTGCCCATTGTCACCGCCGCGGTGGACACCGGCCTGACCGACAAGGGCTATATCTATCCCGGTCTGGGCGACGCGGGCGACCGCATGTTCGGCACCAAGTGATCGGGGGCAGGGTGATGCGGGGGCAGGCAATGGCGGTTGTTCTGGCAGGACTGGCGCAAGCTGCACAGGCCGGACCAGCCGAGGCACCGCCCGAGGATTTCACCGGTCCCGAGTATGTCGACAGTGCCGGCTGTCACTTCTGGCGGGCCCAGCTTGCCGGTCAGACCCTTTGGGCCGAAGTGATCGGCGCCGACGGCCAGCCGGTGTGCGATGCGCCGCCGCCTGTGGCCGAGGTTGATCCGACCCTGTCGCCATCCGATGCGTTGCCCGCACTGGCACCGACCCGGCGCGGGGTCAGCCCGACTTTTCCGCAGGATGGCCGCTATGCGCAGGTCGGGGCCTTCACCTCGACCCGCAAGGCCGACGAGATCGTGCTGGCCTTGCAGGAAGCGGGGTTTTCGGTGCTGCGGCAGGATTTCTCGCGCGGCTCGGGCCGGTTGCGGGTGCTGTTCGTCGGGCCGCTTGGCGATCAGGATCGGGCGCAGGCGCGTCTGCGCGACCTGCGGGGCCTTGGGTTCCGCGATGCGTTTCTGCGGGTTCAGGCGCCGTCGTGATTCCCTACGTCTGATCGGGCGGGGTCGGCACATCTTCTGACAGCAGGGCCGCGCGTTTGGCGGCAATGGCCTCGCGGCGCGCCTGATCCAGCCCGATCCGCATGGATTGCGCGACAAAGTCGATATGCGCTTCGGCGGCCTGAGCCGCGCGGTCGGGATCATGGGCGCAGACGGCTTCGGCAATGGCGGTGTGCTGCTTGTGCAGCAATGCTCCCGAGCCGTCGATGGTACGCAGATATGCACGATTGTAGAACACCGTCTGTCTGGACAGGTCGTAGATCGACCGCATCATGTGGATCAGCGTCGCGTTGTGGCTGGCCGCCACGATGGCCGCATGGAACTTTACGTCGTGATCGCGCGACGCATCGCCGTCGCCCCGTTCCAGATCCTGCGCCAGCGCCTCAAGATATTGATGAATGATCGCCTTGTCGGTCTTGGTCGCCCGATCCGCGGCCAGGCGCGCGGCAAAGGATTCCTGCACGCGGCGGTATTCCAGATAGTCGAAGAAGGCGGTGCCGTGGCGGCCGTACAACTCGATCAGCGCGTCGGACATCGCCTTGCCGGTCAGCGGCGCGATGAACGAGCCTTCGCCGTGGCGGACGGACAACAGGCCGCGCGCTTCCAGCAATTTCAGCGCCTCGCGCAGCTTGGGGCGGGACACCCCCAGGGTTTCGGCCATATCGCGTTCCGACGGCAGGCGGCGGCCTTCGCTCAGCACACCTGCCAGGATCATGTCCTCGATCTGTTCGACGACGCTGTCGGCAACCGAATGATGGTCGATCGGCGTCAGCAGGGCGCGAACATTCTCCATGGCGGTCTCCTTGGTCGGATCAGGCGAGGTGCATTTACTGTACCACCAGATCACAGCATCGGTCAGGTGGGCGTGGCGGGCTATCCGCGTAGCCTGGCAAGAAAACGCACATGTTTCAACGGGTAACGCAGCGGAGTGAAGCAGCGCAGGGCAGTTCTGCGACAGCGTGTCATGCCCGACCCCAGCCGACTAAATGCTAGAGGCACTGCAAAACGATCAAGAGGTCAACTTAATTTACCAAATGGGCTGACCTCAACGCCGCTCAAGCCACTCGAAAGGACGCCTCGCATGTCATTTCACACCTGTCTGATCCACCGTTGCCGCGTCGCCATGCCAAACTGGCGCAGGTTTTCAGCAAAGCGGCCCTTGCAACCCGGCGACAGTCAGTTGCTTACTGAGCGCGGGGAGGCGCACCAATGACAGACACAGATCTGATCACGGCGCTGAAGTCGATCGTGGGCAAGGCCCATGTGCTGACCGGAGCGAAACAGACCGAGCGGTTCCGCAAGGGGTTCCGATCGGGCGAGGGCGATGTGCTGGCGGTGGTGCGTCCCGGCACGCTGGTCGAACAATGGCGGGTGCTGCAGGCCTGTGTGGCCGCCGACAAGATCATCATCATGCAGGCGGCCAACACCGGACTGACCGAAGGCTCGACCCCGAAGGGCACCTATGACCGCGACGTGGTGTTGATCAACACCAACCGCATGGATGCGCTGCACCCGCTGGACGGCGGGCGTCAGGTGGTGGGGCTTCCGGGTTCGACCCTGTTTGCGCTGGAAAAGCTGCTGGCCCCGATGGGGCGGCAACCGCATTCGGTGATCGGTTCGTCCTGCATCGGCGCGTCGGTCATCGGCGGGGTGTGCAACAATTCAGGCGGTGCGCTGGTGGAACGCGGGCCGTCCTATACCGAGCTGTCGCTGTTTGCGCGAGTGACCGAGGACGGCCAGATCGAACTGGTCAACCATCTGGGCCTGGACCTTGGCGACACCCCGGAAGAGATCCTGTCGCGGGTGGAGCGCGGAGAGTTTCAGAAGGATGGGCTGGATCCCACCAACCGCCGCGCGTCGGACACCGAATATGCCGCGCGGGTGCGCGATGTGGATGCTGCCACCCCGGCGCGGTTCAACGCCGACAAGCGCCGCCTGTATGAGTCAGCAGGATGCGCCGGCAAGCTGGCGGTGTTCGCCGTGCGGCTGGACACCTATCCGAAGAATAACGCCGAGAAGACCTTCTATATCGGCACCAATGATCCCGCCGATCTGACCGCGTTGCGCCGTCATATCCTGTCGGAATTCTCGACCCTGCCGGTCAGCGCCGAATACATGCACGCCGAAGTGTTCGACATTTCCGACCGCTACGGCAAGGACACGGTGGTGATGATCGACAAGCTGGGCACCGACCGGCTGCCGATGTTCTTCGCCATGAAAGGCGCGATGGATGCGCGGCTGAACAAGATCCCCTTCCTGCGCGGCGCCACTGACCGAATGATGCAGGGGCTCAGCCGGGTGTGGCCCGATATTCTGCCCAAGCGCATGCGGGTGTGGCGCCAGCGCTTCGAACACCACCTGATCCTGAAGATGCATGATGCCGGGATCGACGAAGCCGCGGCCTATCTGAAAACCCTGTTTGCCGACCGTGAGGGAGATTTCTTCGAATGCACCGATCGCGAAGCCAAGATCGCCGGGCTGCACCGGTTCGCGGCAGCGGGCGCGGCGGTGCGCTATCAGGCGGTCCATGCGAGCGAGGTCGAGGACATCCTGGCACTGGACATTGCCCTGCGCCGTAACGATCGCGACTGGCTGGAGGACCTGCCGGAAGAGATCACCCGCGATCTGGTGCACAAGCTCTACTACGGCCACTTCATGTGTCACGTCCTGCATCAGGATTACATCGTCCGGAAAGGAGCCGATCCCAAGGCGCTGAAGGCCGCCATGCTTGCCATCCTGGACCAGCGCGGTGCCGAGTATCCCGCCGAGCACAACGTCGGGCATCTCTATGCCGCCAAGCCGGATCTGGCCGGGTTTTACCGGTCCTGCGATCCCACAAACACGTTCAATCCAGGCATCGGCAAGACATCACGTAACAGACGATATGCAGGCACAGCATAGGTCGAGCCAAGATATGCATATCACGCCGGTCAGGTATGCATGTGCCGACGGTTTTCAAAGGCGCGGAATCTGGTAGGGAATGCGTGCTGACATAAATTCCTGCAAGATGTTGAATTCGTGCAGCAATAACTGAGGGAGGGGAAATATTCTTGCGCGCAAAATTGGTTAACCGAAGGGCATCCACCGCGCAACGAAATGTCCCGGCCACGAAATCACCGACCGCTTTCCTGCCGTTGGGGCAGTCGAAAAGCGGTTAAGCATTGACGCCTTTGCCGAATGTGCAAGGGTCATGGATAGGAGAGGAAAGGGGACCTTGTTCTATGACTAAACAGACTGACATTGATCCGATTGAGTCACAGGAGTGGCAAGAAGCCATTTCGGATGTGATCGAACGGGATGGAGCAAACCGGGCTCACTTCCTGCTGGATCGCGCCGTGCAACAGGCCCGCGCCGCGGGTGCGACGCTGCCGTTTTCGGCGACTACGCCTTACCAGAACACCATTCCCACCGACGACCAGGAAGAAATCCCGGGCGACTCGGAAATGGAATGGCGCATCCGCACCATCAACCGCTGGAACGCCATGGCGACCGTCGTGCGCCGCAACAAGGAAAGCAGCGAATATGGCGGCCACATCGCGTCGTTCGCCTCGTCTGCCGCCCTGTATGATGTCGGGCTCAACCACTTCTGGCGCGCCAAGTCGGCCATCCACGGCGGCGATCTGGTGTTCTTCCAGGGCCATGTGATCCCCGGCATCTATGCGCGGTCCTTCATGGAAGGACGGATCAGCGAAGAGCAGCTGGAGAACTTCCGCTCGGAAGTGGACGGCTCGGGCCTCAGCTCCTACCCGCACCCCTGGCTGATGCCGGACTACTGGCAGTTCCCGACCGTGTCGATGGGCCTGGGCCCGCTCATGGCGATCTACCAGGCGCGGTTCATGAAATACATGCACAACCGGGGCCATATCGACATGGCCGACCGCAAGGTCTGGTGCTTCCTTGGCGACGGCGAGATGGACGAGCCGGAAAGCCTGGGCGCCATTCATCTGGCGGCACGCGAAAAGCTCGACAACCTGATCTTCGTCATCAACTGCAACCTGCAACGTCTTGACGGTCCGGTGCGCGGCAACGGCAAGATTGTTCAGGAACTGGAAGGCAATTTCCGCGGCTCCGGCTGGGAAGTGATCAAGCTTCTGTGGGGCAAGGGCTGGGACGAGCTGCTTGAGAAAGACACCAGTGGCCGCCTGCGTCAGCTGATGGATGAAACCGTTGACGGCGACTACCAGACGTTCAAATCCAAGAACGGCGCCTACATCCGCGAGCATTTCTTCGGCAAATACCCCGAAACCGCCGAACTGGTGAAAGACTGGACCGACGATCAGATCTGGGCGCTGCGCCGTGGCGGTCATGATCCGCAGAAGGTCTATACCGCCTTCAAGCGCGCGACCGAGGTCAAGGATCAACCGACCTGCCTGCTGGTCAAGACCGTCAAGGGCTATGGCATGGGCACGGCTGGCGAAGGCCAGAACACCACCCACCAGCAAAAGAAGATGGCCGAGGATCAGCTGCGGGCGTTCCGCGATCGCTTCCAGATCCCGGTCAGCGACGAGGATCTGCCGAAAGCGCCCTTCGTTCAGCTGAACAACGCGCAGAAAGCCTATTTGGCTGATCGCCGCAAGGCTCTGGGCGGGGCCTTCCCGGTCCGGCATTGGCGCGACACGCCGAAGCTGGCGATCCCGCCGCTGGAGAAATTCGAGGGTCAGCTGAAAAGCACGGGCGACCGCGAAATCTCGACCACCATGGCTTTTGTCCGTATCCTGACCACGCTTCTGCGGGACAAGAACATCGGCAAGCAGGTGGTGCCGATCGTGCCGGATGAAAGCCGCACGTTTGGTATGGAGGGTCTGTTCCGCTCGGTGGGGATCTACAACCCGCTTGGCCAGCACTATACCCCCGAAGATGCCGACCAGATGATGTACTACAAGGAATCTGAATCCGGTCAGGTTCTGCAGGAAGGCATCAACGAGGCTGGTGCCATGGCCGACTGGATCGCGGCGGCCACGTCGTACTCGGTTCACGGCGTGCCGATGATCCCGTTCTTCATCTATTACTCGATGTTCGGGTTCCAGCGGATCGGCGACCTGGCCTGGGCCGCCGGCGACAGCCGGGCGCGCGGCTTCATGCTGGGCGGCACCGCGGGACGCACCACGCTGAACGGCGAGGGCCTGCAGCACGAGGATGGCCACAGCCACATTCTGGCCGGCACCATCCCGAACTGCATCACCTACGATCCGACCTTCAGCTACGAGGTGGCGGTGATTGTCCATCACGGGTTGCAGCGAATGTATGTGGATCAGGAAGACGTGTTCTTCTACCTGACCCTGATGAACGAGAACTACAGTCATCCGGACATGCCGATGGGTGTGGAGCAGGACATCATCAAGGGGCTCTACCGCTTCAAGGATGTGAAGAAGCCGGGCGACAAGCACGTGACGCTGATGGGGTCGGGCACCATTCTGGTGCAGGCAATGAAGGCGGCCGAGATGCTGGAAGAAGATTTCGGGGTGACCTCGGAAATCTGGTCGGCAACCTCGTTCAACGAACTGGCCCGCGACGGTCAGGACGTGGCCCGCTTCAACCGCCTGAACCCGCTGGCCGAGCAGCGCAAGGCCTTCGTGACCGATCAGCTGGAACGGTCGCGCGGACCGATCGTGGCTGCCACCGACTACATGAAGAACTACGTGGAGCAGATCCGCGGGTTCGTGCCGGACGGCCGCACTCTCAGCGTTCTGGGCACCGATGGCTACGGCCGCTCGGACAGCCGTGTGAACCTGCGTCGTTTCTTCGAGGTGGATGCCAATCACATCGCGGCGGCAGCCATGACCGACCTGTACAAGGCCGGCAAGGTTTCGACGGATGAACTGACGGCGGCGCTGAAGAAATACGACATCGACGGCAACAAGCCCAATCCGCGCCTGGTCTGATCCAGGCGCGCGGCTCATTCCGCGCCGGGACGGCCCCGGCGCGGCACGACACGAACTGACCGGACCCGGACAGCGCGGGGGAAGCGCCACCGGGCACCCGGAACGAGGAGACAAATGAGATGACCATCGAAGTTAAAGTACCCGATATCGGCGATTTTTCGGATGTGCCGGTTGTCAGCATCCTGGTGAGCGTCGGCGATACCGTCGCCGTCGAGGATCCGCTGGTAGAGCTGGAATCCGACAAGGCCACCATGGAAGTGCCCAGCTCGGCCGCCGGTGTGGTGAAAGAGATCAAGATCGCGGAAGGCGACAATGTCTCTGAAGGCAGCCTAATCCTGATCCTGGAAGGCGAGGGCGCTGGCGCCGCGCCGAAAGAAGCGCCCAAGGCGGAAGCCGCACCTGCCGCGGCCCCCGCAGCCGCCCCTGCGGCCGCCCCCGCTGCGGCGGCCCCCGCGGTCACCGACGCGGGCTTCTCCAAGGCCCATGCCTCGCCGTCGGTGCGTGCCTTCGCGCGCCAGTTGGGCGTCGATCTGAGCAAGGTCAACGGTTCGGGCCGCAAGGGACGTATCCTGCGCGAGGACGTGGCGAGCTTCTTCAAGAAAACCTCGGCCCCGGCGCCGTCTGCCGGTGCGGCTCCGGCCTCGGGCGGAATGGGCATCCCGCCGATCCCGGTCGTGGATTTCTCGAAGTTCGGTCCGGTCGAAAACGTGGACATGCCCCGGATCAAGAAGATCTCGGGTCCCGCGCTGCACCGCGCCTGGCTGAACATCCCGCATGTCACCCACAACGACGAAGCCGACATCACCGATCTGGACAAGTACCGGAAGGAGATGGACACGATGGCCAAGGAAGACGGCTATCGCGTCACCCTGCTGAGCTTTGTCATCAAGGCCTCGGTCTCGGCCCTGAAAGAGCATTGGGAGTTCAACAGCTCGATCCATCCCGATGGCGACAAGCTGATCAAGAAAGACTTCTACAACATTGGTTTTGCAGCAGATACACCGAATGGTCTGATGGTTCCGGTGATCAAGGATGCGGATCGCAAGGGTCTGGTGGAAATCTCGAAAGACCTGATGGAGCTGTCAGCCAAGGCCCGCAAGGGCGAGCTGAAGGGCCCCGACATGCAGGGTGCCACCTTCACCATCTCGTCGCTGGGCGGCATTGGCGGCACCTCGTTCACGCCCATCGTGAACGCGCCCGAAGTCGCGATCCTCGGCCTGACCCGGTCGAAAATCTCTCCGGTCTGGAACGGCGAGGAATTCGTGCCGCGCCTGATGCAGCCGCTGTCGCTGTCCTATGACCACCGCGCCGTCGACGGGGCCCTGGCCGCACGCTTCTGCGTGACGCTCAAGACCCTGCTGGGCGATATGCGCAAGTTGATGTGGTAAGGGGAGAGAGATCAATGGACGTCAAAGTACCCGATATCGGTGATTTCGCCGAAGTCCCCGTGGTGTCGATCCTGGTTTCCGTGGGCGACACCGTCGCCGCGGAAGATCCGCTGATCGAGCTGGAATCCGACAAGGCCACCATGGAAGTGCCCAGCCCAGCAGCGGGCAAGGTGACCGAGATCAAGGTCGCCGAAGGTGACAAGGTCTCCGAAGGCTCGGTGATCATCGTGCTGGAAGCCGAAGGGGCGGCCGCCGGGGCCGTCGAGACCCCGGCCCCCGCCGCCGAAGCTGCCGCTCCGGCCGCAGGCGGCGGCGGTTCGGTCGAGGTGACCGTGCCCGACATCGGCGATTTCACCGATGTGCCGGTGGTGTCGATCCTGGTTGCGGTGGGCGACACCGTGGCGGCGGAAGATCCGCTGCTGGAGCTGGAATCCGACAAGGCCACGATGGAGGTCCCCAGCCCGGCGGCTGGCAAGGTTAAGGAAATCAAGGTGTCCGAAGGCGACAAGGTTTCCCAGGGCACGTTGATCGTGGTTCTGGAAGGGGCCGGGGGCGCGACTGCGGCACCGGCGGCTGCGTCTTCCACGGCACCGGCCGCGCCGGAAAAAGCCCCGGCTGTTGAAGCTCCCGCCCCCCTGGCCGCTGGCCAGCAGGGCGATCTTCATGGTGAGGTTGTGGTTTTGGGCTCTGGCCCTGGCGGCTATACCGCGGCGTTCCGCGCGGCGGATCTGGGCAAGAAGGTCATCCTGATCGAGCGGGATCCGCAGCTTGGCGGCGTGTGTCTGAACGTCGGGTGTATCCCGTCGAAGGCGCTGCTGCATGTGGCCAAGGTCATCACCGAGGCCGAGGACATGGGCGCCCATGGCGTGAGCTTTGCCAAGCCCGAGATCGATCTGGACGGGCTGCGCAAGTTCAAGGAAAGCGTTGTCGGTCAGCTGACCGGCGGGCTGGGCGGTCTGGCGAAAGGCCGCAAGGTTCAGGTCGTCACCGGCACCGGCAAGTTCACCGGCCCGAACATGATCGAGGTCACGGGCGACGAGGGCACCAAGACGGTCAGCTTCGACCAGTGCATCATCGCGGCAGGCTCCGAACCGGTCACGCTGCCCTTCATCCCGCATGACGACCCCAGGGTGATCGACAGCACCGGCGCCCTGGAACTGAAGGACATCCCTGAACGGATGCTGATCCTTGGCGGCGGCATCATCGGTCTGGAAATGGCCTGTGTCTATGATGCGCTTGGCTCGAAGATCACCGTCGTGGAACTGATGGACCAGATCATTCCGGGCGCCGACAAGGACATCGTCAAGCCGCTGCACACCCGCATCGGCAAACGCTATGAGAACATCCTGCTGAAGACCAAGGTCACGGCGATGGAAGCCTCGGACGCGGGCCTGAAGGTGACTTTCGAGGATACCTCGGGCAATGTGTCCAATGACACATTTGACAAGGTGCTGGTCGCCGTGGGCCGCAAGCCCAATGGCAAGCTGATCGCCGCCGATGCCGCCGGTGTTGCCGTTGACGATCGTGGATTCATCCATGTGAACAGCCAGCAGCGCACCAATGTGTCCCACATCTACGCCATCGGCGACGTCGTGGGCCAGCCGATGCTGGCGCACAAGGCCGTGCACGAAGGCAAGGTCGCGGCCGAAGCCGCCAACGGTGATCCGCGCCATTTCGATGCGCGGGTGATCCCCTCGGTCGCCTATACCGATCCCGAGGTGGCCTGGGCCGGCATGACTGAAACCCAGGCCAAGGCGCAGGGCATCAAGTACGAAAAAGGCGTGTTCCCCTGGGCGGCGTCGGGCAAGGCATTGTCCAACGGTCGGTCAGAAGGCATGACCAAGCTGCTGTTCGATCCCGAGGATGACCGCCTGATCGGCGCGCTGATCGTCGGCACCAACGCCGGTGACCTGATCGCCGAGGCTGCACTGGCCATCGAGATGGGCGCCGATGCCGTCGACCTGGGCCACACCATTCACCCGCACCCGACACTGTCGGAAACGGTGAACTTTGCGGCCGAAATGTTCGAAGGCACCATCACCGACCTGATGCCGCCGAAAAAGAAAAAGAAGCACTGAGGGATGGCCATGAAACTTGGAGTACCCAAGGAGTTATATCCTGGCGAGTGTCGGGTTGCCTTGACGCCGCAGTCTGCGGGTCAGTTGGGCAAGCTGGGCTATGCGTGTCTGGTTGAGTCCGGGGCCGGGGCTGCGGCGGGGATTTCGGATGCGGCCTATGCCGCGGCCGGGGTCGAGGTCGTGGCGGATGCGGCGGCGCTGTATGCGGGCGCCGACATCGTGGCCAAGGTGCGGCCTCCGGAAGAATCCGAGGTGGATCTGCTGCGCGAGGGGCAGATCCTGATCTCGTTCTTCTGGCCGGCGGCGAACGAGGCGCTGATGGCGCGCGCGAAGGATCGCGGCGCCACGGTGATCGCCATGGACATGGTGCCGCGGATCAGCCGGGCCCAGAAGATGGACGCGCTGAGCTCGATGGCCAATATCGCGGGCTACCGCGCGGTGATCGAGGCGGGCGCCAACTTCGGCCGCTTCTTCACCGGCCAGGTGACGGCGGCGGGCAAGGTGCCCCCCGCGAAGGTTCTGGTGGTGGGGGCCGGCGTGGCCGGGCTGGCGGCGATCGGGGCGTCGACCTCGCTGGGCGCGATCACCCTGGCCTTCGACGTGCGGCCCGAGGTGGCCGAGCAGATCGAATCGATGGGGGCGGAGTTCGTCTACCTCGAGTTCGACGAGGAACAGACCGACGGCGCGGCGACGGGCGGCTATGCGGCGCCCTCGAGCCCCGAGTTCCGCGAGGCGCAGCTGGCCAAGTTCCGCGAGCTGGCCCCGGAGGTGGACATCGTCATCACCACGGCGCTGATCCCGAACCGGCCGGCGCCGAAGCTGTGGACCGAGGACATGGTCGGGCTGATGAAGCCGGGCTCGGTGATCGTTGATCTGGCGGCCGAGCGTGGCGGCAACTGCGACCTGACGGTTCCGGACGAGAAGATCGTGACCGACAATGGCGTGACCGTGGTCGGCTACACCGATTTCCCCAGCCGGATGGCGGCGCAAAGCTCGACGCTTTATGCCACCAACATCCGCCACATGATGACCGATCTGACGCCCGGCAAGGACGGTCAGCCGGTGGTCAACATGGAAGATGACGTGATCCGCGGCGCCACGGTGACCCACGCGGGCGAGATCACCTTCCCGCCGCCGCCGCCGAAGATCGCGGCAATCGCGGCGCAGAAGCCCAAGGAAAAGCCCAAGGAACTGACGCCGGAAGAGAAGAAGGCCCGGGAAGTGGCCGCCTTCAAGGCCGCCACCAAACAGCAGGTGACCCTGCTGGGGGTGGGCGCGGCCTTGATGCTGATCGTGGGCGCCTTTGCCCCGGCCAGTTTCATGGCGCATTTCATCGTCTTCGTTCTGGCCTGTTTCGTGGGCTTCCAGGTGATCTGGAACGTCAGCCACAGCCTGCACACGCCCTTGATGGCGGTGACCAATGCAATCTCGGGCATCGTGATCCTGGGCGCCCTTCTGCAGGTCGGGTCCGGCAACTGGCTGGTGGTTCTGCTGGCGTCGATCTCGATCCTGATTGCCACGATCAACATCGTCGGCGGCTTCCTGGTGACACGCCGGATGCTGGCAATGTTCCAGAAATCCTGAGGAGTTCAGTGACATGAGTATCGGACTTGTTTCGGCGGCCTATATCGCTGCCGCCGTTCTGTTCATCCTGAGCCTCGGGGGGCTCTCGGGCCAGGAGAGCGCCAAGCGCGCGATCTGGTACGGGATCGTGGGCATGGCCTTTGCCGTGGTCGCGACGATCTTCGGGCCAGGCATGGGCAACTATTTCATCGTGATCCTGATGGTGGCGCTTGGCGCCATCGCCGGCACCATCGTGGCCAAGCGGGTCGAGATGACCGAGATGCCGCAACTGGTGGCGGCGCTGCACAGTTTCGTCGGTCTTGCGGCGGTCTTCATCGGGCTCAACGCCGACCTGGAACTGGGCGCGGTGACCGCGCTGAAGGAGGCCGGCGGCGACCTGAGCGCGCTGGCGGGCTTCGCGGCCACCCTGGCCAAGAAGACCAGCGTCGAGATCGGCATCCTGAAGACCGAGGTGTTCCTTGGCATCTTCATCGGGGCGGTGACCTTCACCGGGTCGGTCGTGGCCTTCGGCAAGCTGGCGGGCAAGGTCGACGGCAAGCCCAAACAGCTGCCCGGCGGGCATATGCTGAACGCGGCGTCGCTGGCGCTGTGCGTTCTGCTGGGGATCATGTATATCGCCGGCGCGGGCATCTGGACCATGGTGCTGGTGACGCTGATCGCGGGCTTCATCGGCTACCATCTGATCATGGGCATCGGCGGCGCCGACATGCCGGTGGTGGTGTCGATGCTGAACAGCTACTCGGGGTGGGCCGCGGCCGCCATCGGCTTCACGCTGGGCAACGATCTGCTGATCGTGACTGGCGCGCTGGTGGGCTCTTCGGGGGCGATCCTGAGCTACATCATGTGCAAGGCGATGAACCGGGCCTTCGTGTCGGTGATCCTGGGCGGCTTTGGCGGCACCTCGGGGCCGCAGATGGCGGTCGAGGGCGAGATGATCGCCACCGATGCCGACAGCGTCGCCGCGGCCCTGAACGATGCCGACGAGATCATCATCATCCCCGGCTACGGGATGGCGGTGGCCCAGGCCCAGCAATCGGTGAGCGAGCTGACCAAGCGCCTGCGCGCCAAGGGCAAGACTGTGCGGTTTGCGATCCATCCGGTTGCCGGACGCCTCCCTGGTCACATGAACGTTCTGCTGGCCGAAGCGCGGGTGCCCTACGACATCGTTATGGAAATGGACGAAATCAATGAAGATTTCCCCAAGACCGACGTGGCGATCGTGATCGGCTCGAACGACATCGTGAACCCGGCCGCACAAGACGACCCCAACAGCCCCATCGCCGGGATGCCGGTGCTGGAATGCTGGAAGGCGAAACAGGTGTTCGTGTCCAAACGCGGCCAGGGCACCGGCTATTCGGGCATCGAGAACCCGCTGTTCTTCAAGGACAACACGCGGATGTTCTACGGCGACGCCAAGAAAAGCCTCGACGACTTGCTTACCCGCATCGACTGACAACACACCCCAGGCCCCGGACAAAACCCGGGGCCTGATGGCAGAAACCCAACCCCCGAAGGGGGGG